>CAJTZR010000056.1 GCA_910584035.1 uncultured Christensenella sp.
AAGAATTAATTAAATCTTTTCAAGGACTTTATAGAGAACTTGAGGGTTCTAACTTTATTATGTCCAATGAGATAATTACTAAAATACTTAAGTTCATTACCACAAATGAACCATTGTTTTTTGTGTATAAGCACGCTAACCAAAACTTTGATTTTGATAGTATTTTCAATGAATCTATGGTTACTGGCAGACTAAAATTGCCAGATGATGAGTATAAAGTTATTGTTTTTGTAACAAAACTTCTACTTGATATTGATAGAGGAAAAATTGATTATTTTAATTTTCTTAAAAATACTTTCCCAAGGATAGATTTAAATGATAGTTATTATGATTTTTGCAAAAGTATCATATATCCATATGTGAAAGCATTTGAAAAATTATTAAGTGTGGCAGATAGAGTAGTGGCAATTGAAAATGTGGAGCAAGTTAAGTCATTGCCACGTCAGCTTGTGGAAATGTTGCAAAGTAATATAGTATCTATTTATGAGCAATTGGCAGAGGATAGAGCATTATCTGAGCTTGCAAGACAAGAGATTACTGTAATACTTGAGGGGTTGAACCTATCAGTTGAAACTGGCAATGTTGTGCTTATAAAATCGCTTTGGCTTGGTTTAAAATATGCTCTAGTTGCAAACAAAGCATATACAAGTCAAGTTAAAGCTTTTGAAAATGAACTAAAAAATTACAGCATTATTTAAAACCATAAAGAATAAATTGATGCATAGCTTTAAAAAAAATTATGTGAAAATACAATTTAATGCATTCCTTAAAAAGTTCTAATAATATTTTTAACAAAAGGGTAGGAATAGGCAGAGAGATTGAGTTTAGACATTAATTTTGATAACATAATTTATAAAGTACAAATATAATAATTTTTATAAGATAATATTAAAACATATCTAAATTAGTTAAAGTTGAAAATTAAGTTTTAGGTGTTGTATTATTTACCCGTGCTATTGTGCGGGTAAAATTGTATTTGAATATAGTTAAAAGAATTTGCTAAACTATGAATTTTATCAGTTAAAAGAAAGTAATTTTCAAGTGCATTTAATTAATGTAAAATGTTGAAAAGCAATTATTATGAAAGAAGTTGAAATAAAGAAAAAAGATAAAGACTAAGGAACAAATATGGATTATTCAAAACTATTAAATGAGGAACAACTTGCACCCGTTTATGATACTGAGGGACAAATTTTGGTATTGGCGGGGGCAGGAAGCGGAAAAACACGAGTTTTAACACATAGGATATCGTATCTTTTAGACGAAAAGGGCGTTGAGGGGTATAATATCCTTGCTATAACTTTTACGAATAAAGCCGCAAGAGAAATGCTTGAAAGAGTTGAAAACATAACTGGCAGAAGTGATGTGTGGGTATCAACATTCCACAGCTTTTGTGCTAAAATTTTGAGGTTTGAGATTGAGAAACTAGGTTATACAAGTAATTATTCTATTTTTACCTCATCCGATTCAACAAGGCTGATTAATAGAATTTTGAAAGCACTTAATGTTGAGGAAAAGGAAAGTAAAATAATTAAGTCACATATAAGCAATGTCAAAAATATGGGTGTCAATATAGATGAATATTGTTTGGCACTTGGCGGTAAAAATAGTGATTTAGTAAGAGAAGTTTATATCCGCTATGAAAAAGAATTAAAGGAAAACAACGCACTTGATTTTGACGATTTGCTACTAAAAACTGTTGAATTGTTTAGAAAATATCCCGAAGTGCTTGAAAAATATCAAGAAAGATTTAGATATATTCACATTGATGAATTCCAAGATACAAATAAAATTCAGTTGTTGCTTGTAAGAATGCTTGCATTCAAACACCAAAACTTGTTTGTAGTAGGTGATGACGACCAAAGTATTTATGGCTGGCGTGGTGCAGAAGTTGGCAATATTCTTAACTTTAAAAAGTATTATCCTGATTGCAGAATTTACAAGTTGCAACGCAATTATCGTAGTACACAAAATATACTTGATTGTGCCAACAAAGTTATTGCTAAAAACAAGCAAAGAATGGGTAAGGAACTTTGGACTGGTGGTGACAAGGGTGTAAGAGTAGAGTATAAATCTTGCTACAACGACAAGGCGGAAGTTGATTATGTGCTTGGTGAGATTAGAAGTTTATGCGATTACAATGGTTATTCATTAAGTGACTTTGCCATTTTGGTAAGACTTAACAGCTTAACTCGTAATTTTGAGGAAAGTATGAATATGTATGGCATAAAATATAAGTTGATAGGTGGCTTTAAGTTTTATGACCGAAAAGAGATACTTGACACTATTGCATATCTAAGAGTAGTTGCAAATCCTTTGGATAGCGAAAGCATTGTTAGAATTATTAATTTCCCTAAACGAGGTATTGGTGATACTGCTATTCAGAGGCTAAGAGATTATTGTTCTGCAAGTGGCAAAAATATGATAACCGCATTGCTAGAGATTGAGGATAATGAAGTTCTTACTAAATCAATGAAAGAAAAGTTCGCTAAATTTACAAACTTAATTGTAGATTTAATGCGTGCAAAACTGGATAAAAGTTTTGAGGAATTTGCCAAATATTTGCTTGAAAAAGTTGACTTTTATTCTGCATATGATATTGACAATCCAGAAGATAAAAACAAACTTGAAAATATTGACGAGTTTATGACAATAATACACGAGTATTGCGAGGCTAATGAGGGTGCTACTCTTGAGGACTTTATGCAATCAATTTCCTTAGTGAGTGATACAGATGAGGAAGAGGGCGGTTCATATGTAACATTAGCTACTGTCCACGGCGTAAAAGGACTTGAGTATAAAGTAGTATTTATTGTAGGTTGTGAGGAAAATGTTTTTCCAAGCAGTAAAGCTTTAAATAATCCAGCAGAAATGGAAGAGGAAAGACGTTGTATGTATGTCGCAATCACTAGGGCTCAAGAAAGATTGTACCTTACAAGTGCGGGTAATCGTTTTAGGTTTGGTAAAGTTGAGTATAACTTGGTAAGTAGGTTTGTTGAGGAAGCGGAACTCATTAAACCAGACCCAACTAAATTTAAAACAATCAAAGTTTCCGAATATGCAAATATCCCTAAAGAGCGTCCAAAAACTATGCCAAACACTATACGTACCGATTTGCAAAAAGACTTATCAGTGTTTAAGGTAGGCAGTGTTGTAATTCACTCAAGATATGGCGAGGGCATTATAACAGCACTAGACGGAACAACGGCTACAATCGCATTTGGAAAGCTTGGTAATAAAAACTTTAATTTGGAATTAGCACCAATAAAATTGAAAGATTAGTTGTAAAAATATGTAAAAACCATTCAAAAATCGATATTAAATAAAAAAAGTTAGCATTATGGTAGGTAAATTATGGATAGAATGACTGAATTAGTACAATTATTAAATGACTATGCGTATAAGTATTATACCTTGGACGAACCAGTAGTTTCGGATAAGGAATATGACATTTTATATGACGAACTTTTAGAGCTAGAAAAAGCAAGCGGAGTTGTTTTGCCAAATTCTCCAACACACAGAGTTGGTGGCGAATTACTAAAACAATTTGAAAGTTATGAGCATAAGCAAAAATTGTATTCACTTTCCAAAAGCCAAACAAGTGAGGAGTTGGAAAGCTGGTGGAATAGATGTGCTAATGCTTTAAATGTACAAAACTTTTTGTGTTCAGTTGAATATAAATATGACGGCTTAACAGTTAATTTATCATATAAAGACGGCGTGCTTGTAAGAGCGACTACAAGAGGTAATGGCGTTAAAGGTGAAATAGTTACAAGTGGTGCAAAAACTATTAGAACTATTCCTTTGACTATACCTTTTAAAGGTGAAATTGAAGTTCAAGGCGAGTGCATTATGAGATTGTCTGAACTTGAAAAGTATAATAAAACTCACGATGTACATTTAAAACACGCAAGGAATGCCGCGGCTGGTGCATTGAGAAATCTTGACCCAAAAGTTACTGCAGAAAGGCACCTTGATTTTATGGCTTATAGTGTAGGTTATTCAGATATTGCATTTAATAGTCAAAAAGAAATGGTTGACTTTTTAGTGGAAAATAAGTTTAGAATTGGTGATTTTGTGCATTATGCTGACAATATGCAAGATATAAAAGCTTTGTTAGCTGAAATTGAGGGCAATAGGTCAAATTTAGATTATTTGATTGATGGTTCGGTTATAAAAATTAATGAACAAAAATATCGTAACGAATTAGGTTTTACTGAAAAATCACCACGTTGGGCAATAGCTTACAAGTATGAGGCGGAAGAGGTAACAACCATTTTAAAGGACGTGGTTTGGCAAGTGTCAAGAACAGGCAAACTTAATCCACTTGCTGTGCTTGAACCAGTTGAGTTATGTGGTGCTACAGTATCAAGAGCAACTTTGAATAACCTTGACGATATAGCTAAAAAAGGTGTTAAAATTGGTAGCCGTGTTTTTGTAAGACGTAGTAATGATGTTATTCCAGAAATATTGGGAGTGGCAGAGGATAATGGCGGTACTCCAATTGTTCCACCAAAATATTGTCCATATTGCGGTGGTAAGGTTGAGGTAAATGGAGCATTTGTTTACTGCACAAATAAGGATGATTGCGGTGCTGTGCATATGTCACGCCTTGACCACTTTGCTAGCAAAGAAGCAATGAATATTGAGGGACTATCTGAAAAAACAATATTGCAATTATATAACTTAGGCTTTATTAAAGATATTGATGATATTTACGATTTGACAGCAGAACAACTCGCACAAGCTGAAGGCTTTAAGGATAAAAAAATATCTAACATTTTAAAAGCGATTGAAAATAGTAAAAATGTAACTTTGGATAATTTTATCTATTCTTTAGGTATTGCAAATATAGGTAAAAAGTCTGCGAAACAGCTTGCGGATAAGTTTAAGTCATTGGAAAATTTGCAATCTGCAAGCATAGACGATATACTTGCTTTGGATGATTTTGGTGAGATTATGGCACAAAGCGTTTACAATTATTTTGCAAGTCCGTCTGCTAGACGATTAATAGAAAATTTATTGAAAAAAGGTGTGAAAATCGAGTTTAAAGAGCAAAAAGAGGGTGTTTTGACTGGCTTTAATATTTGCTTAACGGGTAGTATTTCTATCCCACGAAGTAAGGCAAAACAACTTATTACCGATAACGGCGGTAGCGTGTCAGATAGTGTATCTAAAAATGTCAATATAGTAGTTTATGGTGAGGACGCTGGCTCAAAACTTGAAAAAGCCAAAAAGCTAGGAATAGAACTTTGGACAGAACAACAATTCTTTGAAAAAATTGATTATAAAGGCTGAATAATAAATAATTACTAATAATTTGCTGTTTTAACAATTTGATTGATTATTACAAAAAATTGAGTGTTATAAAAGTAGTTTTATAAAACAATTGATGTAAAATGTTACTAATTTTGTTGAAAATATAATATTAAATCAATCAAATTATTACAATTTAACCTATTATTAATTTTCTTTTGTCCGTACACAAAAAATATGGCTACCATTAGTAGTCATATTTTTGTTTTATAATTAAATTTTTCTTAATTCTGGATAATCAATTGAAGTATCCCAACCGCCGATAGTTTCATCTTCGTGTTTGTTAATACCTGCGTAACTTAAGCTACTATCTTCATATCGTCTAAATTGAAATACAGCGTCATTCATAATACTTGCATTGAAAAGTCCCAATGAAGTTAGTAATTCAAAATCACTAATTTCAAGTCCTGTTACTTTTTTAAACAAACCTGGTTCAAGTTGAGTAATAACATCTCGTAACACTTGCTCACGGAAGTCAGTAAGATACATAAAGATAGGTATACGGGTTGCAAATTTAATAAGCTTTTCTTGAATTTGTTTGCGTTTTGATTTATATTCTTTTTCTTCTGCTGAGATTTCTTTCTTTTCTTTATCAGTCAAATTACGCCCTTCATTTGTTGCCTCTTTTTTTACTTTTTTTACAGCATTTGACTTATTGATAATTATTTCAATATCGCTTTGCATATTAAGATTACGAAACCCCTCTATACTCATTAATGCATCCATTGCTTTTGGATTGTTTAATAATCTTTCAAGAGTTGCATTTTCAACATTGACTAGACAAGCACTTTCCCATCTGCGGGCAAGTAGAGTAGCAGTAGTTCCGCTTGTAGCAATATCAAGCAATTCACCTGGACTAATATTCTTCATAGTCATTCCATCATAAGAAAGTACTGGTAAAAATTGAATAAAATCTGCAACTTTCTTTTCTGGATTAGTATCGCTTATATCTAGTCTGCAAGAATATTCTTGAATTTGTCTTAATGCTCGGTCTGGTGCAAAATCAAATATGTAACATTCTTTTTTTATTATTTCGTCTTCATTTGGATTTAAGCCTGTTGGATTTTTTAAAGTCCAAGGTGATTGCACACGAAAAGCTGACTGAAAATATGTTTCTGGACTTGACAAGTTGCGAAGCATAAATATCCCAGTCCAAGGTTTTATAGTTACTCCAGTTGTCAGTTTACCGCAAGATAAGGTAATCGTTTTTGTGTTTAGTGGTTCGGTTGTCATTGCTTTTTTAACGGGAATAAGTGCATCAAGTCCAACACCTGCACGATTTCCAGCAGCAACTACAATATTATAATGTTGATAGAAAGTGTTTTGCTTTTCTTTAAGCAAATTATTCATAGCATAACAACTTGCTACATTTGGTAAAAACCAAAATGTATGTTGTAGCACCTCTTGCAAATTAGCTTTGTTAGTTGTAAATGGCAATATTGCTTTTTCTGCACCTTGTTTTAAATTATCAATAGTTGTTTCTGAAAAACTACCTCGAATTAAATCTAGCCATTTTTGAACTTCTTCTTTATTTACAAATTCTGCCTTGTCATATTCACCCTTTGCCGAGAAGAAAGTGTTTAAATCAAATTCATTATATTCACCACGCAATGCAATTTCCCGTATGCTATCGGGTAGTTGGTAAGTCATTAGTACCATTCTTGGTAAGCTTGCATATGGGTTGTTTGCTCCTATCCAAGATTCCTTTGCGTTTTGCTCATCACTATATGTCCAGTTGAAAATTTGGTCTTCCATAAATTCACCATTCGCAATTGCACGGAATGGTGTGCCAGATAAGTACAAATAATAACTTGTAGTGATAGGCATTATTTCTTCTACATCGCTTTCAGTTTGGTTGTCTGTGAAAATTTTGTTTGAAACATCTTTTTCATAGTCATCTTTTTCAAACAAGTCTTTTGCACTATTTCTCCAAGCACCAAAATGGTATTCGTCAAAAACTACTAAGTCCCAGTTGGTTGTATGCACCCATTCGTTTTTAGCCTTAATCATACCATCTTTAAGTCCAAGGTAGTCTTGAAATGAGCCAAAACAAACAATAGGCTTGTCTTTATCACAATTTTCGCCAGTTAAAGCAGTATGTCTTGAAACAAATTGCCAACCTTCAAAATCTATATGTTGCTTTAAATCTTCTTCCCAAGAACTTTCAACTGCAGGCTTAAAAGTTAATATCAAAATTCTTTTTAAATCCATTTGCTTTGCAAGTTCATAAGTAGTAAAAGTTTTGCCAAAACGCATTTTTGCATTCCACAAAAAGTGAGGTACAATTTTTGGGTTATTTCTTTTAATATCTTTAAAATAAGCAATAGTTTTGTCAATAGCATTTTGTTGTTCAGGACGTAATTTAAAGTTTTGTGTACGTTGTTCAGCGTTTTGAATATTGTTTTTAAGTGTAAATACTGCCGATTCCACATCTTTTACAGAACATTTAAACCATTCAGTATCTTTGCCATTTTGGTCGCTTAATTGTTCAAAGCCTTGTTTTACAAGAACTCTATGTACATCTCGGTCAGTAAAGTATGAACCATCTTCACGCATAGAACTCTCTGCAAAAACAATTTTATATGGCAATTCACCTGGTCTTAAAATAGGATATTGGCTTGCAACTCTATCTTCAACACTAGTGGTAGTATAACCAATCTTTAACATTCCGCTATAAATTGGGTTATTATCTTCATACGCATAAATTTGCGGTTTTATCTGTCTTGGAAAAAATTCTTTAGTCATTTATATTTTACCTCATTTCTTAAACAATTTACTCAACCAACACCCTTTTTTCTCAGTGGAAAATACTGTGTTTATTTCAGTAGATTTATTTGTCGTTTGAACTGCATTATTTCCAATGATTCCCTTGTTAGTAATTTTATTTGCTGTTATGTTTACACCAGTCGCAATATTATTTACGTACTTTATAGGAATCATATCTAATTCAAGATACATAATTAGTTTTTCTTTCATTTGTTTTAATTCATTAGAAAAGTCAGCATCTTCTAAAGGACCTATTTTTCCATATGATATAATGTCATCCGAAAAGCTTTTATCAATAGCTTGATACCTTGTTTTGATTTTTAGAAACAAATCATAACTTCCTTTTATGTTATTCAACTGATTTTCAATTTCTTTTATATGGTTATTTATCATTTCTTTTATTCTAGGGTTTAGGTTTTCTCTTTTTTCTTTCATAATACTATACTCCTACTCCTGGTCTTACCATACTTTCAATAAAATCAATTTCTTCTTGAGTTAAATTGTATTTTGTATATAACTCTTGGTCAGTCCAAGGTTTTGAAAAATCTTGTAATGGAATAAATTGATAAACCTTAGATGTAGCATCTTGTGTTACTTTTTTTATTCCCATTAAAAAGTGAAAGAATTTTGTATTAATATAGCTCATTACATTTTTACATTCAGTTTCATTATTAAATGGTCCAATCATTAAATAAGTTTCAGTGCATACAGAATTTGGATATGCAAGAATTGGTTTAATCATATCTTCAGATATATTACCACTGCCAATTGCTTTTGGAATAAATAATTTGTATCTAGCAATAGAATCTTCATTTTTAGGTATAATATAGTTTTTATCTAAATATCCAACTTTTTTGTTTGCGTAAATTTTTATGTAACTACTATCTCCAATTTTATTAAAATCAGTGAAATTGGTCGCAAAACCAAAAGGTTTTCTAGAACTTACTAAGCTTGAAAAAGAATTTTCTTTAAAATTTGATACTTTTTGTACAATACTTATTGCTTGATTATATCTAATAAAAGTATCATTATTAGGTTCAAGTAAAGTTCGTTGTGAATGAGAAATAGTGGCATCTTTGTGTGTATAAATATCACATAGTCCACGATTATCTCTATCCCAAAGAAAATAGCAAACTCCACCTTTAATTTCAACACCACTAAAGCAATCAGCAGAAGTAATGTAATCGTGAATTATTCTTAAACGATTATCATTCAACATTTCGTTTCTAAAGTCATCAAGACCTTTACCACCAGAAAACCAGCGTGAAGGTATAATCATTGTCAAATACCTTGGGTTAAGTTTTTTAGCTTGAGAAACAAATTTATCATAAAGAGGAGTTGCACTTGCTTGTGCACCGCCATCATTTAATTGGTATGGTGGATTTCCTATAATAACATCAAATCTCATATTAAATAACTCCTCGGGTTTTTCTGTGTGTATAAATTGGTAGGCGTGATTTTCCAAACTATCGTCACGGGTATAGATTTCAACATTATCGCCGACCCCACAATATTTGCAACGATGGTTAATAAAGGTGTGATTTATTCTACCAAATTTAATATTTCCAGTATCATTATTAAAACAATCAACAATAGAGTATTGTCCGTTTGCTGTTTTGCTACAATAAAGACTTCTACGAGATAACAAACTTGTCAGGGTAGTGATAGCAATTCCGTATAGTTGTTTTGTAAATATATGATTTATTCTTTCTTGTAAATCTGGTATAATTGGTTCAAGTCCAACCAGCAATCTTTTTGCAATTTCACGCAAGAACACTCCAGATTTAGTACAAGGGTCTAAAAAAGTTGTGTTGGGATTTGTAAATAGTTCTTGCGGTAACATATCTAACATTGCATTCGCAATTTTTGGACTAGTAAAAACCTCATCCGATGAAAGATTTGCAAGACAATTTAACACATCTGGGTTATGATTATTATTTATCATCATTCGTACTCCTTTAATCTCAAATAATGTGTAAGAGGATAAGTTTTTATAGGTTTTTCAATAAATTCACTAAGTAAAGTATCCTTATCATTTTGGGTTACAAGTTGCTCGTAACTGAAGTCTCTTCTTTGTATCAAACTACCTTTTACAAAAGACCATTCAGCAAATACAATAGGCACACCACTATTTGTTTTCATTGTTAGAGCATCGCCACATAAAATATTTTTGCTTAAAATAAGCTCAACGCTCTGCAAAAAGTTTTCACTAATTTTGGTTTTGAATAGTGCTTTGTATTCTTTAAATACATAATTAAAAAGTCTATTTCGACACTCAAAAACATTGTCTTCCATAATATCAATACCATAAATTGACATAATAGCAATGACAGTGTTTTTTTCATATTCCCACAAACTATATTTATAACGAGATTTAACAACTTCAAGCTTTCGTCTTATTATTTCAATTAAAAAGTTACCATTTCCACAAGCTGGTTCTAAAAATCTACTATCAACACGCTCTGTTTCTTGTTTAACTAAATCAAGCATTGCGTTTACTTCACGTTCATTTGTAAAAACTTCACCTTTGTCACGAACTCTTTCTTTTGATTTTAATTGTGTGTTCAACTTTAGCTCCTATGATAGTGCATATAGCAAAATATCAATTAATTTTCTTTTGTTAAATGTTCATCAATTATTATGATTGATGAACATTTTTCAGAAAAATTATGGTATTTGGGGTGAAAAAAATGCATAATTATACATTTTATATAAAAAATGAATTAAATCTTGACTTATTTTTAAAAAATTGATATACTTTTAATACGAAATGTTCATCAATCATAATAATTGATGAACATTTTTTGTTTGTTTTTTTGTGGTTTTACTAAAAGAATTTGCTTGAAATTGTTTGTGTTATTGTGATTTTTTGTAAAAATTTGTTAGTTAATATATTTATAATATATTTTTATTCATAAAAAATAAAATATTATAATACTTTACTTGTAAATTGATTTATTTTGTGATAGAATATAAATGTATAAATTTGCAAACTATTTTGCAGTTGGAATTTAGGAGTAATTAATATGTATAGTATGACTGGTTATGGCAAGGGTGAAATTGAGGAAAACGGCATTAAAATTGTTGTAGAAGTCAAGTCAGTTAATCATAGATTTTTAGATTTAGGCATTAAATTGCCTAGGTTGCTTATCAGTTTTGAGGATAGTGTACGTAGTCAAATTAAAAATCGCATTGCAAGAGGACATCTTGATGTTTTTGTTAACTACAAAGATACTACTGACGAGTTAAGCAATATTACATATAATCAAAATTTGACAGATAAGTATATTCAGATTGCAGAAAATATTGCAGATAAATATAATATTCCAAATGACATAAGCGTTAGCAATTTGTTTGGTTTAAAAAATGTAATTGAGGAAGACGACAGCGAACTTGATAGTGAACTTTTGCAAAAGCTTATCAGTAACGCTTTGGATATTGCTTTAGATAATTTGATAATTATGCGAACAAATGAGGGTGCTAAGATAGAAAGTAACTTAATGGAAAAGTTGGATATTTTGCAAGATGTTGCTACTAAAATTGAGGAATATGCACCTATTCAAGTTGAAAATTATCGT
>CAJTZR010000057.1 GCA_910584035.1 uncultured Christensenella sp.
TTGTATTTTCTAACGAAAATTCTCTTGGCATAACGCCCTCCTAAAAATCAAATTACAATTACCAACGATAATGTGCAAATGCTTTGTTTGCCTCAGCCATTCTGTGCATATCATCTTTCTTCTTCACAGAGTTACCAGAGTTGTTGTAAGCATCCATTAATTCGCCAGCAAGTCTCTCAACTGTAGTCTTCTCGTTTCTCTTTCTAGCAAAAAGAACAATCCAACGAATAGCAAGAGTTTGTCTTCTTTCAGCCCTAATTTCCATTGGAACTTGGTAAGTTGAACCACCTACACGGCGAGCTTTAACTTCCAAAACAGGCTTTACATTTTCTAGTGCTTGCTCAAAAACCTCCATTGGGTCTTGATTCATTTTGTTTTTAATGATTTCAAAAGCACCATATACTATATTTTGAGCAGTTCCTCTTTTACCATCAAGCATAACTTGGTTGATTAACTTTGTAATAACCTTGCTGCCATACATTGGGTCTGGAAGAACGTCTCTTTTTATAACACCACTTCTTCTTGGCATAATTTTTTACCTCCATTAATATTACGACTGCCTAAAAATCACAAAAGCAAAGCAGTCAAAGTTGCTTTAAAACATCCGATTACTAGACTTATTTAGGGCGTTTTGCACCATATTTAGACCTAGCTTGTTTACGATTAGCTACACCAGAAGCGTCCAATGTACCACGGATAATGTGATATCTGACACCTGGTAAATCTCTAACCCTACCACCACGAATTAAAACCACGCTATGCTCTTGCAAATTGTGTCCAATACCTGGAATATAAATTGTACCTTCTTGACCATTTACAAGACGTACCCTTGCAATTTTACGCAAAGCTGAGTTTGGCTTTTTTGGAGAAGTTGTAGTAACAGAAAGACATACACCACGTTTTTGAGGATTTGCATCCATAATTGGTGAATTGCTCTTTGATACCTTATCTTTTCTACCTTGCCTAATTAATTGGTTAATAGTTGGCATTCTATCTACCTCCTTAAAAATTATAAAATCGGATGAGTAATTCCCGCAACCCCTGAAGGATACCCATTATATGCGTGCGGTCACTTTACTTCCTTGATACCTCACTTACAGCACCAATCTTTAGCCTATAAATATAAGCTTTTAACTGACACTCTAACTGCGATAACTTTCCACAAAATTTCCGCTGTCTAAGCGTATGTATCACACCTACAAATACTCCTAGACTGCTCGCTTAAGCTTACTTCAACCTAAGTAATTTCAAGCGAGTTTATAGCTATTTAATAAAAAAGTTACACCGTAAATTTGGCATAATTTGCCTACGGCGAGCCATATATTTGATATTCTAACAAATATCATTATAATTGTCAAACATTTTAAACAATTTTTTATATTTATTATAATTGACGGGGAAAATTTTTGTTATCAGCCAAAAATTGACTAACAACAAAAAATATACCGAGTTATTATATTGTACATTATAAAAGATAGGAAGTTTTGTCTAGTATTTGACTAAAGCTTTATAGTATGTTTTAATGTGCAATAAGAAAGTAATACTTGCAATTAATTAAATATAAAAAATGTCATTAATTATTACTATCAAATAAATATCCTATAAATTACTTTACTTAACCACCTTAGACTTTAACTTTAATTGCCCAAACCATACTTTTTCAAAACATTTTTATATTGTTTATAATATTTTATATACTTTTTACAATATATAATTATCTTTGTTAAGGATAGCAAGCATAAGGCAAGTAATACGCCTCCACCGATAATCGCCCAAATCATACTATTAGTTGTACCAAAATCTAAAGTCATAGATTGACGTTGCAAATTATGCTCAATATATATTGGCACTTTATTGCCAAGCATTGCACGAACCTCGTCTTCGTTAGTTTGTCTTGAAATCAAACAACCAATATAAGTCATATCGTCTGAAACATATTCATAATAGACTGGGAAAATCGCTAAATCGCCGTCCATTTTTCTCTCATAAAAAGCTATAGTCGCTTCCTCTTGTACAAAGTTACCACTTCTATTTATCTCTAATTCTCTATTAGCATTTACAAAATAAGTTAAGCAATATATAACCGCAGTTAAAGCAACTATTATAACTATCAAATGCAAAGGCAGATAATTTGCAGGCCGTTTACTCCTTGCCATATAAACAATGTCAACATCTTTTTCTGGTACTTCGCTATACTTTTTGAATAGCTTTACAAAACAAAATAACAAATAGCAAAACAATGTTGAAGACAATACAGCACAACCGCCAAACACATAGGAATAAGTGCAAGTGAAATTTGTATCAAGCAAATGTGTCTTTGAGTCATAGTCAACATATATAGTTATATCTTTGCCAATCTTACTTTCCACATAATCAAAATTGGCTATATTAATTGGATATTGTCCTTTATAAATAGTGCCATCATCCGCCACAAATTCATATAACAAGTTGTAACAAACATTGTTCGTTTCCACTTGTTGATAACTAACAAAAATTGCTTTTTCCTTACGAAAATCGGTATTAATATTAGTAACATACGTATTCAAATCAATTGCAAACAACACTATACTTGCTATGCAAAACGCAAAAGTCACTAAAACTCCAGCCCCATTTAAAATGACTTTTGTGAGTCTGTTATCCAAGTCAATTATTTTTTTCTTTTTATTCTTTTCACTATCTGTCTTTCCATTTTGGTATGCAGTATACATAAAACCTACTGCTAAAAGAATACACGCTGCAAGGAAAGCACCCATAAAAACTTTTATAAATAATGTATCTTTCATATATAACCTTTACTCTTCTTGACTTGTAGTTTTTTCTTTATACCAAGCCACCAAATGTAACAATAATCTTATTAAACAATATAAAAACAATGGCAATGTGACAAAACCAATTATACCATTAAAGCAAACAGCTCCTATATTTGTACCAGCTGAGCTTTTATGAATACCTCGCTCGTGGTCAACATAAATTGTAATTTGTTTACCTATTTCCGCTTTGGCGTCAGCCTCAGACTCAAAACGTTCCCACATCCCAGAATAAATTTTTCCATTGTCATCAATATATTCGTAAAATGTGGAAAAATCATAAAAATACCCGTGACCATTTTGTGTATTAATTGAATATTTCACTATTATAGCGGTTTCTTCTTTCCAATCACAATTTTTATCATAAACATAAAATTGTACTGCTTTTACAAAATTAGTCAAAAACGCTATTGAAAAAACAATAAAAATTATCAAAAGTATCAAATGAATAATCACCAATTTTTTGGGTAACACTTTACTTTTCATTGCAATCACCTATACTTAAACTTTGCATTTTTATTATATCTTTGTCTAGAGTTTTCCTTATTGTTTTTGTTTTGACTATTAGTCATAAGTTGTACAATAAAAAATATACTAACTATTAAACTAATACCACTTATGACAAAAAATACAATTGTAGTAGTTGGACTAAAATCTAAATCTCTTCTTTGCTTATGCAATTTATCTGACACATAAATTGTAACGCTTCTGCCAATTTGATTTTCCGCAAACTCCTTATTGGATATAAAATCATCTAATTTACCAGTATACTTGTAGCCATCTTCTGCCAAATACTCATAAAATAGCACATACTTAATATGACTATTCAACACATCTTGAACCTCATATCTTACAATAGGAGCTTTTACTTCCACATATCCTGCATTAGCTTCCTTAAGGTAATTTGCACAACATACCCCACCAATAATTGAACTAATTACAAAAACGGCAAGGGCTACACATAAAATTATTGTATCAATTTTTTTCTTGGCATTCACTTTTTCAGCCATACTTACCTCATTAAATAGCTATTTTTAATAACATATAAACAAATATGCACTCTCTTACTTAATTAATTTTTCCATATCACATTTTTTTATCACATTAAAGCAAACTTTTGGTTTGAATTTAACTTGTCAAAATTTAACCAACAAATAATCTACTCTCTATCTTTACTTTTATTGCTTTTCTCACTATTTGAAAGTTCTTTTATTTGCAAAACCATTTTTCTAAGTTCAATAAAATACAACACAATTCTCACAACAGAATTAATTGTTATTCCACCAAGCACAAGTGTTGCAACCAAACAAATCCAAAAGCTAGAAAGTTCACTGCTAAAGTTTAAATCAGTTTCAATCAAACCACTTTCTTTGTCTACATAGATAGTTACTTGTTTACCAATTTCTTCTTTTGCAGTATTTTCATTTGCAATTGCATTATCATAATTAAAGACATACAAAATACCATTTATCTCATACTCAAAATAGGTTGAATAAGTTTGATGAGTATCAATTGTTGAAGTTCCGCCCCTTTTATAAGTACGAGATTGAACAACTCTTGTATAAAATGCTATTTCAACTTTTTCCTCAACAAAATTCGCATTTGTTCTACTTTTATAGCTATCTAAAGTTACACCTAAATTACTTGCAAACAATGTAAAAAACATACCAAAAAAAGCTAACACTATACAATGTGCAATAATCAATCTCTTTGGCTCTTTAACATCTGCTTTATTGATTGAATAACCAGAATACTTATAATATAATACAATTTTAATAATCATATCTATAGCAAAAATCAAAAAAACGATTGTTGGCACTCCAAAAAATGTCAAATAATTTTTATAAGTAACCTCATACACACTATGCTCTTGCAAGTTATGCTCAACATAAATTGCGACTTTTGCACCAACCTTGCTTTTAGCATATTCTTCGCTTGCTATATAATCTTTCCAAACGCCCTCATAAACTACATTATCACTTGAAACATATTTATATATCAATTGATAATTAGGCTCATCTGTCAGTGTTGCATCATTTTCCATTTTTTCATAACGCACTAAAGTTGCTTGCTCTACAACATAATTTGCCTTTGATGTTATTATGCTTTTTGCAATTGAATAAATTGACAACCAAAAAAACACAGCAAACAGTAATACAGAAACTGCTAGCATTGCGATAAGTTTATAAGGCGGTTTTATTTTATTTTCAGTCATTTTTTCTGTTTGTGACATAATTACAACACCTCAACTTATTTAACTTTAGCCTCTATTTTTAAATAAACATAACCAAAAAGAAAGCCACATTAAATATTATAGTCAATGTCAAAGCAACCACGGCTTTTCTTATAGCTTTAACCCATAAAAATGTAAATAATGTGCAGATTTTTACTAATATTTCTATATCCTTTTCAACTACAATACTAATCTGTTATTCTAACATTTGCACTGCCATCAAGGTCAATGTCTGCACAAGTCGCACCACTCTCAATCAATATTCTTGCTTCGCTTGCTATCATTGCAGCATTATCTGTACACAAATTAAGTGGCGGATAAATCACTTGAATATTATATTTTTCGCCTTGTTCACTCATTTTGCTACGCAACAATTTATTTGCACCTACACCACCAGCTATAACTATAGTCTTATATCCATACTTACGACAAGCTCTAATAGTATTATCCACTAGCATACCAATAGCTCTGTTTTGAAAACTTGCGGCAACATCTGCCTTATTATATTCTTCACCTTTTTGCTCTTTATTATGTATATAGTTTATAACTGCAGTTTTAAGTCCACTATAACTAAAATTAAAATGTTCCTCACCTTTAAATGGCAATGGCATTTCAATATTGCACTCACCACTAGTAGCCAGTTTTTCTATTTCCACTCCACCTGGATATGGAAGCCCTAAACACCTTGCGACTTTATCAAACGCCTCACCGCAAGCATCATCAACTGTACTACCAATAATCTCTACAGAATTTATATCCTCAACATTACAAATAGCAGTATGACCACCGCTAGCTATTAAACACAAATAAGGTGGTTTTAAATCGGGATATGCAATATAATTTGCAGCAATATGCCCTTTAATATGGTTTACAGCAATTAAAGGTTTACCAAGGCAGTACGCTAAACTTTTTGCATAACTTACGCCAACAAGCAAAGCACCCAAAAGTCCAGCACCATAAGTAACGCCTATAACCTCAATATCCTCCATAGTCATATTAGCTTGAGCCAATGCCTCTTTAACAACATTTTCCACCGCTAAAGTATGATTCCTTGACGCAATCTCTGGCACAACACCACCAAATCGCCTATGTATTTCAATTTGGGTTGCAACAACATTTGCAAGCAATTGCTTACCACGCATTATTGCACAAGCAGTTTCATCACAAGAGGATTCAATCGCAAGAATGACCAAGTCGCTTTTACCTCTTAATTTATTCAGTTTTTCATTTGCAATATCAATGTAAGACATTATAATTTCCTTAATAATACAACTTAATTTATTTAATCTTTATCAAAATAGTCCCGATTTTCAATAGGTTATTGGCTTATTATCCCTCAAAGATTCGTGCATTGGATATTTGTATTTATCTTGTTCAGTAATCTCTCTTTGAACTCTACAAGGCACACCTACCGCAATAACGCCACTCGGTATATCTTTTGTAACCACACTACCCGCACCAATTATACTATTATCACCTATTGTGACACCCGCAAGTATAGTTGAACCTGCACCTATCCAAACATTATTGCCTATTGTAATTGGTTTTGCAATTTCCACACCAGCTTTCCTTTGCTCTGGGTCAATTGCGTGTTCCGCTGTGGTAAAGCAACAATTTGGTGCAACAAAAACATTATCGCCAAACTTAACTTTTGCCCCATCTGTAATTATCATATTGTGGTTGGAATAAAAGTAATCACCAACCTCAATATTGTAACCATAGTCACACCAAAAAGGTGGTGTTATATAACACTCCTCACCCATTTTACCAAGCAACTCTTTTAAAATATCATTTAAAGCTTTGCGTTCAGTCGGGCAAATTTGATTATATTTGCAACAAATTTTCTTTGTCTTTTCTATTTCTGCCTCAAATTCTGGATTATAACAGCCTTGAATAAGACAATATGTTGGCACTACTGGTCGCATAAAATTCCCCCAAATTAAGTTTTAACTTATTGCAAATTTTGCAACAATTACCATACTTTTTCAATACAAAATATTAATACTTTTGCAATCTGCTAATACTTTCTACCTATATTTGTATAGTTTTTAGTTGAGCATACTCAAGGGCTCTAATAATTTGCTACTTTGATTACTCTATTGTCTCTACTAATATAATTGACTTTATCAATCTACCTGCTTGTCCACTAGTTGCATTTACTTTCCACAGCCAGTATGCCACAAAACTACAACAAATTGTTTTAATTATTACATCTTTTTAAGATATTCCTCAATAAACTCCTCAATCTCACCATCCATAACAGCGGATATATTACCAGTTTCGTAATTAGTTCTATGGTCTTTTACCATTGTATAAGGGCAGAAAACATATGACCTAATTTGTGAACCCCATTCAATCTTTTTCAAATCGCCTTTTAGTTCCAAATCTTTCTCAAGTCTTTCTTGTTCTTGACGCTCAATAAGTTTACTCTTTAACATTTTCAAAGCTTGTTCTCTGTTTTGTATTTGGCTACGCTCATTTTGGCATTGTACTACAATACCAGTTGGAATATGTGTCATACGCACAGCAGAGTCTGTTTTGTTAACGTGCTGACCGCCTGCACCACCACTACGATAGGTATCAACTCTTACCTCATCCATATTGATAGTAATTGAATTATCATTTTCAATTTCTGGCATAACCTCAAGTGAGGAAAAACTTGTATGTCTTCTACTTTGAGAGTCAAATGGTGATATTCTAACAAGACGATGTACGCCTTTTTCAGCTTTAAGATATCCGTAAGCATTTTCACCCGATACCATAAAAGTTACAGTTTTTATGCCAGCCTCATCACCATCAAGCCTATCCAACTCTTTAACAGCAAATCCTTCACGCTCTGCATATCTCAAATACATTCTGTAAAGCATACTTGCCCAATCTTGAGCCTCTGTACCGCCAGCACCTGCGTGCAAAGTCAATATCGCATTGTTTGCATCATACTTTCCTTTTAGCAAAGTTTGCAATCTTAATTGTTCTATCTCGTGAGAAAGTCTTTTCATTTCACTAAGGATATTTTCACTCTCGCTATCGTCACCCATCTCCAAACACATATCAATAAGCAAGTCAGTGTCCTCTAAACCAGACATTAAACTATTGTATTTATTAAGTTTATTTTCAATGCTTTTACATTCCTTATTTACAACTTGTGCCTTTTGCATATCATTCCAAAAGTATGGCTCATTTTGCATTTGCTCAAGTTCCGCCTTTCTGTTATTCAACTTTTCCAAATCAAGTGCATTGCCTACACCAATTAGCATTTCCTTAACTTTTTGAAGTTCTTGTTTTGTCTCTTCCAATATAATCATACTTTTATTCCTTGTTTTAAATTTGATTATTCATATCAATAAATTAACTTTAGTCCCGATTTTTGATTGTTTTTTACTATATTTTATTATTTTTTGCAAATACATTAATTCACATATTAAACCTATAATCTGCTTTAGACACCATTTTAAAAAGTAAGCCAAATTTGTAGTAAATATCAAAAATCAATGAAAAATATTATCTC
Organism: uncultured Christensenella sp.; assembly: GCA_910584035.1. Lineage (GTDB taxonomy): Bacteria > Bacillota > Clostridia > Christensenellales > UBA3700 > MGBC100798. The sequence continues at coordinate 8,549 of CAJTZR010000057.1, forward strand.
ACCACAGCTACATTTTTCTTTAGCATTAAGTCCTTTGGGTAACATATTTTTTTGTGCATACTAAATTTTAAGTAGCTACTTTTTAATTGTGAGTGTAACATATTTTGTTGTGACATTTTTTATATTAACACACATTACACAACTAAAATTTCCGCAAATGATTTATTATTTACCACAACAATTTTTGTATTTTCTGCCAGAACCACAAGGGCAAGGGTCATTTCTACCAACTTTTTTATCCTTGTTAACAATTGTAGAATTTTGGTTTGTACTAGATTCCTCTGCTACTTTTTTACGTTCCACATTTGCACGTAAAACACCTTTGCAAAGTGTAGTTACAGTATCACGATTAATTGCATCAATCATTTCGTCAAACATATCGATTGCGTTATTCTTGTATACGATAACTGGGTCTTTTTGACCATATGCCATAAGTCCAATACCTTTTCTTAATCTGTGCAAGCTGTCAATGTGGTCCATCCATTTTGAATCAACATTCCTAAGCAATACAACTCTTTCAACCTCAGAAAAGTCAAATCCGTTTTCTTTTGCCTCTGCAACTTTAGCATCATATTGACGGAATACTTCATCAAGTATCACATCTCTTATTTTAACTGCATTATATACAGAACATACCTCTGCTGTAATAATATTTGTGCCGTCAGCAAGTACCCTTTGCTCTAAAGCATTGTTAAAGCCTTCGTAGTCCCAAGACATATATCCAACTGTCATATCAATATAGTTGTTACATACAATTTCCACCTGCTCGATAATCATTTTTTCAATTTGATTAGTCATATCAAGACCATCAAGCACTTTATTACGTTGCTCATAAATCAAGTTACGTTGTACATTCATTACATCGTCATATGCAAGTACGCTTTTACGAATACTAAAGTCTCTGCTCTCTATCCTAGATTGAGCATATTCAATTTGTTTTGTAAGCAAATTAAGCTCAATTACTTGGTCCTCATCAAAGCTGAATTTGTTAGCGATATTTTGCATTGTTTCGCCACCAAATACCCTAAGCATATCATCTTCCATACTCAAATAGAATACGCTTGAACCTGGGTCACCTTGTCTACCGCTTCTACCACGCAACTGGTCGTCAATACGTCTACTATCATTACGACAAGTACCAACAATCCTCAAACCGCCCAAAGCTTTTACTTCTTCTTTTTCCTTATCTGTTACTTGTTTAAATTGCTCATAATATCTTAAATAATCTTCCCTAGCCTTAATTATCTCTGGGTCAGTAAGCACAGCATAAGAGGTAGCTTCAGCAATTATTTCATCACTATAGCCGTTCTTTTCCATTCTCTCTTTTGCAAGATATTCAGCATTACCGCCAAGCATAATATCTGTACCACGTCCAGCCATATTTGTTGCAATTGTAACTGCACCAATTTTACCAGCTTGAGCAATAATTTCCGCTTCACTCTTATGATTTTTAGCATTAAGTACATTGTGAGCGATTTTATTTGCTTTTAATATTTTTGACAATTCCTCAGAGTCCTCTACATTGGATGTACCAACCAAAATAGGCTGTCCTGTCTTATGATGCTCTGCAATATCAGCAACTAAAGCTCTTATTTTACCTCTTTTTGTAGTGTACAATTTATCGTTTTCATCCACTCTTTGAATAGGTCTATTTGTAGGCAAAACAACTACATCAAGATTGTAAATATCATTAAACTCTTTCTCCTCAGTTTTAGCAGTACCAGTCATACCAGAAAGTTTCTTGTACAACCTAAAGAAATTTTGGAATGTAATGGTAGCCAAAGTTTTTGACTCAGCCTTAATAGCAACTTTTTCCTTTGCCTCAATTGCTTGGTGCAAGCCCTCGCTATAGCGTCTACCCTCCATCAATCTACCAGTAAACTCGTCAACAATGATAACCTCGCCATCTTTTACAACATAGTCAACATCTCTTTTCATTATTATATTTGCACGCAAAGCATTATTAACGTGATGTGCTAGGTCTTGGTTTTCAATATCTGCATAGTTTTCCAAGCCGAAAAATCTTTCCGCTTTAGCAACACCATCATCAGATAATCTAACTGTCTTTTCTTTTTCCTCAACGATATAATCATCCTCAGTCAAACTCTTTGCAAAAGCATTTGCTCTTGTATAAGTATCACTAGATTTTTCACCCATACCGCTAATAATAAGTGGCGTTCTTGCCTCATCTATCAAAATACTATCCACCTCGTCCACAATTGCAAAGTTAAGTTTTCTTTGCATTTTTTGGCTGATTTGAACAATCATATTATCTCTTAAGTAGTCAAAGCCTAACTCATTATTTGTTGCATACACAATATCCGCATTGTAGGCAACTTGTTTATCCTCATTACTCATTTGAGGTACAACAACTCCTACTGTCAACCCCAAATATTTGTAAACTTTACCCATCCACTCCGCATCACGCTTTGCCAAGTAATCATTTACTGTTACAATGTGCATACCCTCGCCAGACAAAGCATTCAAATAGGCTGGCAATGTCGCAACCAAAGTTTTACCCTCACCAGTAGCCATTTGTGCAATACGTCCTTGGTGCAAAGCTATACCACCCATTAATTGAACGTGGAAATGTCTTAAACCAAGCACTCTGTCACTTGCCTCTCGCACAGTGGCATATGCCTCTACCAATATATCGTCTAAGCTTTCGCCATCTGCAAGCCTTTGTTTTAATATTGCAGTTTTTGCCTTAAGTTCTTCTTCACTTAAAGCTTTATATTCCTCTTCCAAAGCTTCGATTTCGTCCGCCTTTTTATTCAATTTAGCAATTTCCCTATCATTAGCACTAGGGAATAGTTTAGAAAAAAGTCCCATATTCTTCTCTTTTTTAATGCTGTTAAATTTAGCAATTGCTAGCAACATTAAAATAATTTTTGCAAAATACAAAGTATTACAAACACTTTTATTTTACACCAAATTTTGCCATATGTCAATAATCGTATAAATTATATAAATAAAATTATATATATTTATAGCTTTTATTAAAAAATTTTGACAATATTCGACATTAAACTTTAACAATTTTTATATCAATGCAATACATAATCAACTTTTACTCTCCAGCAACGCTGAAAATTGTAT
>CAJTZR010000058.1 GCA_910584035.1 uncultured Christensenella sp.
ACTTTTATTGCAAAGAATATCTGAGGTTAAACATATTTTGGATGAAGATTTAAAATATATTAACTCTACTTAAGATATTTCAATAGACAATATTATAGTTTGGATAAAGTGTTTAAAAGTATATTGCAATCTTTTATAGTATTATTGTAACCAATACTTATTCGACACAAGCCGTCATCAATTGTGCCTAGATATTGATGAACTTTTGGAGCACAATGCAAACCGCTCCTAACAGCAATATTATTTTGGTTAAGTAGTTCTGCAACATCGCTTGACGAATAACCATTAACTTTAATTGAAATAACTGTTGATGGGAAAGTTGAATAACAAGTTATTTTTTTGATATTTTTTATACCATATAATAATTCACTTGAAAGGTAGTTATAATGCCTTGTAAGATTATCCAAGTTGGAATAAGTCCAATCAAAAGCTTTTGATAAGGCAAGTATACCTCCAGTATTTACAGTGCCACACTCAAAACCCTCTGGCATATGGTCGGGTTGAACAAGTAAATCGCTATCTGTGCCTGTACCACCAAATAAGATATGTTTTAATGCTATATCTTTTTTGACTACTAATATGCCAGTACCTTGCATTCCGTGTATGCCTTTATGTCCACAAGATGCTAACATATCTATACCCATATTTTTCATATCAATATGAGTATGGCCAAGAGATTGAGCGGTATCAAGTAAAAGTTTAATATTGTGAGATTTTGTTATTTTGCCAATGCTTTCAATATCTTGAGTAACTCCAGTTACATTTGAAGTGTGATTAATTATAACTAGTTTTGTGTCAGGAGTGATAGCACTTTCCAAATCTTTTAAGTTAATTTTTTGATTTTTGTCACCCTCTAAATATGTTACTTTCACTCCAAAATTATCTTCAAGATATTTAAGCGGACGCAATACAGAGTTATGCTCAAATACTGTAGTAATTATGTGAGAGTTAGGTGTTACAAAACCTAAAATTGCCATATTAAGTGCTTGAGTGCAGTTGGAGGTGAAAATAACTTCGTAGTAATTTTCTGCACCAAGATGACTTTTTATATTTTCACGAGCGTGAAAAACTTTAGTTGCAACACGAATACAATCTGTATGCCCACTTCTGCCACTATTGCACGAGTCAAGAACAAATCTGTTATATTCCTCTATCACGCATTTAGGTTTGAATTTTGAGGTTGCGGAGTTGTCAAAATAAATCATAATACTACCTTACATTTTAATTTTGTTTTCTATAATTAATAGTATGCTGTAACCCTTTTTCAGTGTTAATCATTTAATATAATAGATAGTTGCAATGTGTTTAAAGCTTTGTTTTTGCAGTTAAAATTGGTGCAAAGAATTTATTTTAATTTTATTGAATTTTTGAATGGTCAAAAAACTTAAAAAAATGCAAAAAATTACAAAAAATAGATGTTCAAAAATAATTTGTAAATAATTAAACATTAATTAAAAGAAATTTGCTACAAAAAACCTGTATTCTGTGATGATTGCCTCGTTTGTATCCTAAAATGCTTTTTACAGTACATATTAACAAGGGGGTAATGTAATGAATAACATAATTATTGCATTCAAAGCACGCAGTGATAGTTTGAAATTCAGTGAATTATTACGAAAAGGCGGTGTGCCTTCTACTATTATCAATACACCAAGGGAATTATCGGTTGGGTGCGGACTAAGTGTCAGTGTAGAGCAAAAATATAGGGAATACGCTTTAAAAGCATTGATGGCGTTTGATAAAACTACTTATATCGGAACATATCAGTTGATGAAAAGCGGTGCAAGAACGATTGCTGTTGCAATTAGATAAAATAACCCCAAAAAGTGTAATGCTTTTTGGGGTATTTATTTTTTGCTGTTAGTTTTAAATCACATTGTTAAAACTTTAAGTTACAAGAAATAGATTAAAATTTTAGGGTGATATTATAAAAATATCTTTTGACTTATTTTTTTGTTCAAAAATAATAATTTTTAATTAAAAAAATGAATTTTTTAAATTTTTGAATTTAAATTTATAATTATTTTCATTAAATATTATTCTTATTTTTTTATTTAAATAAAATCTTATAATTTTTAAAGGAAAAAAACTTGAAATCAAAGCAAAAATATGTTACAATATTATGATGTAAATTGTATACAAAAGAAGGTAAGTATTTATGGATATAAATTTGATTATAGAAAAACTAAAAATTATACATAGTAATCCAGTTTGTGAACTTGAATATGATAACCCTTTTCATCTTTTGATAGCAGTAATTTTATCCGCTCAATGTACAGACAAGCGTGTAAACAAAATAACACCAGCTTTGTTTGAGCGTTGGCAAACACCAGAGCAGTTTGCACAGCTTACTCAAGACGAATTAATTCCATATATAAAATCTTGCGGGTATTACAATAGTAAGTCCAAATCTATTATTGAAGCTTCAAGAAGCATTGTAACAGACTTTGGTGGCATTGTACCAAACACAGTAGAGCAATTAATGACATTACGAGGTGTTGGCAAAAAGACTGCAAATGTAGTTTATGCGGTGGCTTTTGGTGGTGATGCTATTGCGGTAGATACTCACGTAAGACGTGTTAGTAATAGATTAGGCTTGTCAGATAGTACAGATGTTTTAAAAATTGAAAAAGATTTAAACCAAATTGTTCCGCAGTCGGAATGGTCTACATTACATCATTTGCTTATACATCACGGGAGATATGTTTGTATGGCAAGAAATCCTAAATGTAACGAATGTTTGCTAAATAGTGAGTGTAAATTTTTTAATGGGTATAAAAAACAATAAAAGTTGCATTTATTACAAAAAATGTAAATATTTTATTGATAGGAACAAAGTATCTTATTGTAAGTTATCCTTATACTACCACAAAGTTGTTTTGTGAGTATTCAAAGAGGTAACACGCAAAGGTATTTAATGATAGCAATATAAATTAAAACAAGTAACATTTGCTAAGTAGATTATTTGGAAGTAACATAAAATTTTAATGAAATAAAGGTTGAAATATAAAAATATTAGAAAATTTGCATATGATTTATGGTTAATTATAAATAAATATTTGAAATTGGCTGTATAAAAGAAGGTAAAGCAATGAATAAAATTTTAAAGAAAAGGCAATTAAGTGAAAATGTAAATGAGTATGTCATTGAAGCAGCAGATGTTGCAAAGCACGCAAAGGCTGGGCAATTTATAATTTTGCGAGTGGATAGTGAGGGTGAGAGAGTTCCATTCACTATTGCAGATATTGATAGAGAAAACGGAACAATAACTATACTTGTTCAAACTATTGGTATGACTACATATAAACTTTCATTATTGAAAGAGGGGGATAGTTTGCAAGATTTTGTAGGTCCTCTTGGCAATCCAACAGAGCTTAATGAGCATAAAAACATTGTACTTGTCGGTGGTGGTATTGGTAGTGCAGTAATTTATCCACAAGCAAAATATCGTCATAAAAACGGCTTGAATTGTGATGTTATTGTTGGTGCAAGAAATAAATCATTACTTGTTTATGAGGAAGAATTTAGAAATAACAGCGACAATTTGTATATTGTGACTGATGATGGTAGTTATGGTGAAAAAGGCTTTGTAACAACTAAATTGGAAGCGTTGATAAAAGAGGGTAAAAAGTACGATTGTGTTTTTGCTGTTGGACCAGTTATGATGATGAAAGCAGTTTGCGATTTAACTAAACAATATGGTATAAAAACTATTGTGTCAATGAACTCAACTATGGTAGACGGCACAGGTATGTGTGGTTGTTGCAGACTTACTGTTGGCGGAGAAACAAAATATGCTTGTGTTGATGGTCCAGAGTTTGACGGACATAAAATTGATTTTATGGAATCTGTAAACAGAGGTAAGTTTTATAGAGACTATGAGTGTGAATGTTATAATAGGGAGCTTGAAAAAAATGGTAAAATCTGAAAGAAATAGTGTAATTACACGACCTAGTGAAATTCGAGTTAAAGATTTTGAGGAAGTGTCTTGTGGTTTTACATATGAACTTATGAAAGCGGAAGCGGAGCGTTGCATTAATTGCAAAAATGCTCCTTGTACCACAGGTTGCCCAGTTGGCGTTAAAATTCCTGAGTTTATTCAATGCTTAAAAAATGATGATTTAGATGGTGCTGTAAAAGTTATTAAACTTGATAATAATTTGCCGTCTATTTGCGGTAGAGTTTGCCCACAAGAAAAACAATGTGAGGAAAAATGTATCCGTAAACTTAAGTTAGGCGGTTCTGTTGCAATTGGCGGTTTGGAGAGATATGTTGGCGATTACGCACTTCAACATAATCCACCAACACCAAAAGCAAGTAAAAAGTTGAACTATAAGGTTGCAGTTATAGGTAGTGGACCAAGTGGTTTGACTTGTGCTGCGGATTGTGCAATTGCTGGAATTGATGTTACAATTTTTGAGGCTTTCCACGAGGCTGGTGGTGTACTTGTTTATGGTATACCAGAATTTAGATTGCCAAAAGATGCAATTGTTAAAAAGGAAATTGAAAAGCTTAATGAGTTGGGCGTTAAAATTAAATACAACACTGTAATTGGTAAGACAATTAAAATTGAGGAATTGCAAAAAGAGTTTGATGCTATTTTCATTGGTACTGGTGCTGGTTTGCCGTCATTTATGAATATCCCTGGTGAAAACTTGAATGGCGTTTATAGTGCAAATGAGTTTTTAACTCGTGTAAACCTTATGAAAGCATTTAAAAAAGGTGCAGATACACCAATTTATGTGGGTAAAAGTGTTGCGATTGTTGGTGCGGGTAACGTTGCAATGGACGCTGCAAGAACTGCTAAAAGACTTGGTGCAGAAAATGTTTATATCGTTTATAGACGTTCAAAAGAGGAAATGCCAGCAAGGTTTGAGGAAATTGAACACGCAATTGAGGAGGGGATTGAACTTAAGTTGTTAACAAACCCTATCCGTATTCTTGGCGAACAAAAAGTTGAGGGTATAGAGTGCGTGCAAATGCAACTAGGTGAGCCAGACGCAAGTGGAAGAAGACGTCCAATAGAGATAGAAAACTCTAATTATGTAATACCAGTTGACGAGGTTATTATGTCTATAGGTACAAGACCAAATCCACTGCTTACAAGAGAGTATGAGGGGCTTGAGACTACAAAGCGTGGTACATTGGTTGTAGATGAACAAACTCAAGAGACAAGTGTAAAAAATATTTTCGCTGGTGGCGATGCAGTAACTGGTGCAGCAACTGTTATTCTAGCAATGGGTGCAGGTAAAAATGCAGCTAAGACTATTATTGCAAGAGCAAATAGCAAAAGTAATTGACAAAAAAAGAAAGTTTAAGATTGATTATTTGTAAATGTAGTGATAATTTTATTAATTATCTGTTAATAATTTTATCAATTAACTATTAATAATTTTATTTGTATAATTTTGTTATAGTTTTTGATATTTTCCAATTAAAATTAAAAATTTTTGATTGGTAAAAAAGTTAATAAAGTGATAAAAATTTAAAATAGATTTAATTTTTGTAATAAAATAAATGAAAAAGGCAAATTGTAATTTTTGCAAAAATAATTGTAAAATTACAATTTAGGTACGATTTTTGTAAGATAAATTAGGAGAGAGTATGTTTTTAGATATAGCGACAATTTTTGTAAAAGCTGGTAATGGCGGCGATGGAGTAGTTAGTTTTCATACAGAAAAATATGTCGCACAAGGCGGTCCAGATGGTGGTGATGGCGGAAATGGCGGAAGCATAATTTTTGAAGTGGATAAAAATGCTTCAACACTTATGGACTTTAAATATGCAAAACACTTTAGAGCTAAGAATGGTGAAAATGGTTCGTCTAAAAGGTGCAGAGGAAAAAATGCACCCGACTTGGTTATTAAAGTGCCACGTGGTACTGTAATTAAGGACAAGCATTCAGGTCAAATAATTATTGATATGTTTGACGAGAATGAGAGATTTGTGCTTGAGCAAGGCGGTCTTGGTGGTAAAGGTAATGCAAGATTTGCAACCGCTTTACGTAAAGCACCACGTTTTTGCCAAAAGGGTGAGCAAAAGGTGGAAAGGGAATTAACTTTGGAACTTAAGACTATTGCAGATGTTGGCTTGGTCGGCTTCCCTAATGTAGGTAAATCTACATTGTTATCTGTTTGTTCAGGTGCAAAACCTAAAATCGCAAATTATCATTTTACTACTTTGTCACCTAATATTGGTGTAGTACAAAGATATGGTGACACTTTTGTAATGGCGGATATTCCGGGACTTATTGAAGGAGCTAGTAAAGGTGCTGGGCTTGGACATAATTTCTTAAGACACGTTGAGCGTGTAAGACTTATAGTTCATATTGTAGATATTTCGGGCATTGAGGGACGTGACCCTTATCAAGATTATTTGCAGATTAATAAGGAGCTTGCTGACTATGATGAAAAGTTAAGCGAAGTGCCACAAATGGTTTGTGTAAATAAACTTGATTTGTTGCAAGACGAAAAAGCTATACAAAAATTTGAGAAAAAAATAGGACAAAAAGTATATCCATTAAGTGCAGTTATGCGTAAAGGTGTGGATGAACTTATTAATGATATATTTGATAAGTTGCAAGAATTGCCTAAGGCAGAACCTCTTGAGTATGAGGCTTTCCGTTATGAGGAGATTGATAAAAATTCTTTCCATATTTCTAGGTTGGACGATGGTGCTTTTTATGTTGAAGGTGGCTTGATTGACCAGTTGGTTAGGAATGTAGTTTTATCCGATTATGAGTCTTTCAGATATTTCCAAAAGTGTCTAAAGGACAAGGGGGTAATTTCAAGTCTTAGGAAACACGGTGCAGTTGAAGGGGACATCGTTCGTATTGCGGATATAGAATTTGAGTTTGTAGAATAAGTAGTTAAGTAGTGAGGTATGTATGACGAGTAAACAAAGAGCGTATTTGAGAAGTTTGGCAATGACTATGCAGCCTATTGTCAATATTGGTAAAAATGGTGTTACGGAATCTGTAATCAGTGAAGTAGATAATCTTTTGGAATGTAAAGAACTTATAAAAATTTCCGTGCTTAAAAACAGCGATTTACAAGCTAAATCGGTTGCGGAATGTTTACAAGATGAGATAAATGCTATAGTAGTACAAACAGTTGGTAATAAAATAACTTTGTACAGAGTGTCAAAAAAGGATGATGTTAAACACATTCAATTACCTATGTAAGGAGATTTAGCTATGATTGAACAACTTCCAGTTTTGCCTTTAAGGTCATTGACAATTTTCCCTAATACATCTATTTCGATTGATGTTTCAAGAGATTTGTGTGTTAATGCAATCAAGCACGCCGTAGATAATAAATTAAAGATTGTTGCTTGTTTGCAAATTGATTCCGAATGCGTGTCACCAATGCCAGACGATTTATTCAGTATAGGCACATTGTGTGATATTAATAAAATTTTAAAGATTGACGAGTCTACCTATAGAATTTTGGTAGATGGTCTTTGTGCTGTTGACTTAATGCAGTTTATTCCTAATAACGACTTTTTGATTGCAAATGTTGAGGAACGTACTAATACCGGCACAATGACAGAGATAGATTTTATAGCTAATAAAACTTTCATTTTGAGAACGTTGGAAACACTTACTCAAAAATATGAAAAAATGTTTCCAAAACATATAAGAATAAGCTTGGAAAACTGCAATGAAGCGGGTTTACTTGCCAACTTGTCAGCTGGACTAGTAAGTAGTCCAAAGCACAAGCAAAAGCTATTGTCCGAGCGTGACATAAACAAAAAATTTGAGTTGATTTGTGATATGTTGAGTGAAGATTTATCATATCTTGACGCAATGTATAATATTGAAAAGAAAGTCCACGATAAAATTAGCAATTCCAATAAGGAATTTGTGCTTAGAGAACAAATCAAGAGTATTCAAGAAGAGCTTGGAGAGGGTGAGGACGATGTCTATGTTGAGTATTGCAACAAGATAGAAAGTCTTAATGCAGATGAGAGCATAAAAAGCAAACTTAAAAAAGATTTGGATAGATATAACAGAATGAATGAGTCTGCTCCAGAGTCTGCAATTATTCGTAACTATTTGGACTGGGCTTTAGAACTTCCTTGGAACAACACTACAGAGGATAGTAGCGATATGTCTGCTGTTATAGCTCAACTTAACAAAGACCATTATGGTATTGAAAAGGTTAAAAAGAGAATAGTAGAATACCTTGCGGTTAGACATATGACTAACGGCAGTAGCAAAGGTGCAGTACTTTGTTTGGTTGGACCTCCTGGTGTAGGTAAAACAAGTATATGTAAATCGATTGCTACAGCTTTGAATAAGGAATTTGTACAATTAACTTTAGGTGGCGTACACGATGAGGCTGAAATTAGAGGACATCGTAAAACATATATTGGTGCAATGCCTGGTAGAATTTTGAGCAACCTAGCTAAATCACAAAGTAACAATCCGTTGTTTTTGCTTGATGAGGTTGACAAAATCACAAGAGATATGAGAGGTGACCCATCAGCTGCATTGCTAGAGGTTTTAGATCCTAATCAAAACAAAACTTTCCGTGATAACTATCTAGAATTGCCGTATGATTTGTCTAATGTAATGTTTGTTTTAACTGCTAATGATTTGCAAAATTTGGACAAGCCTTTACTTGATAGATTAGAAGTTATTGAAATGGAAGGTTATACTTTAGAGGAAAAAATTGCAATAGCAACACAATATCTAGTTCCTAAACAAGCAAAAGAGCACGGCTTGGATATTGAAAAACTAACAATCACAAAAAATGCCATTATAGAAATTATTGAGGGGTATACTCGTGAGTCTGGTGTAAGGGAACTGGAGCGTCAAATTGCAACTGTGTGCCGTAAAATTGCCTACGATATTGTTATTAAATCAAATGGTGACACTTCAAAAATGGTTCATAATAAAAAAGTTATTATTACACCAAAACGTGTTGGCAATATGCTTGGTGTAAGGATATTCTCAGAAAAGGAAAGAAGCGTTGAGGGAGCAGTTGGTAAAGTAGTTGGTTTAGCGTGGACTATATTTGGCGGTGAAACTTTGGATATTGAGGTATGCATTATGCAAGGTAAGGGCGAGCTAAAATTAACTGGTAAACTAGGTGAGGTAATGAAAGAATCTGCTCTAATCGCAATATCTGTAGTAAGGTCAAGAAGTGAGCAGTTTGGAATTGATGAGAAATTCTTTGAAACTCACGATATACACATACACGTGCCAAAAGGTGCTACACCTAAGGATGGTCCAAGTGCTGGTATAACAATTACTACTGCAGTTTTATCTGCTATATTAGGCAAGAAAGTAAAAGATAAATTAGCTATGACTGGTGAAATAAGCTTGAATGGAGATGCCCTTGCAATTGGTGGAGTAAAGGAAAAATCACTTGCAGCTCACAGAATTGGTATAAAAACTATTATAATTCCTAGACAAAATGAAAAGGATATTATTGAGCTTCCAGATAGCGTAAAAAAAGATATAAACTTTGTGCTTGTGGATAAAATAGAACAAGTATGGCAACAAGCGATTGAATTTTAAAAACAAAAGTTAAGGTAGGTGAACTATGATAATCAAAAATGCAAAATTTATTACTTCGGTGGCTGATTATAATAATTTACCAACTTTAAATTCGCCTGAAATTGCTATTGCAGGTAAATCAAATGTCGGTAAATCGTCATTTATAAATATGCTTGCTAATATAAATAGACTGGCAAAAACTAGCTCCACACCTGGGCGTACAAGACTTCTTAATTATTTTGATATTAATAATGGGGAGCTTACTTTGGTAGATTTGCCAGGTTATGGCTTTGCAAAGGTTAGCGATAACGAAAAGGAAAAGTGGAGTGAACTTATTGAGGGATATTTTGCAAAATCGCAAAATTTAATAAATGTGTTTGTGCTTGTGGATATTAGACACGAACCGACCACATTGGATAGGCAAATGATAGCATATTTACATCACTACAATATTCCATTTACATTGATAGCAACAAAAGGGGATAAGCTTAGCCGTGCACAAATACAAAAACAAAAAAGCGTAATTGCAAAAACTTTTGCACTTACTCCATCAAATATTTATGTAACTTCGGCATTGAATAAGAGCGGTGTGGCGGAAATACTTGATAGAATACAAAATCTTTTAGATGCAAATAATAGCGAAGTTGATTTTTAATAAGCTATTGCTTTAAACTAATACTTTAATCTAGCGTTAAATGACGCTAGATTTTTTTGCTTTAGTTGAAATAAAAGGCGAACAAATGTTTGCCCATTTACAACTACGCTACTTGGTGCGTGAGATTAAAATTTAAACAAAATAAATTGTATCCAAAATTGTGATTTTGAAAAAGTACAAATCAAGTTTATTAAAAAGACATTAAGATAAGTCTGTAAAATATATTTTCTATTACATTATTTAAGATGCATAATATTGTTTTAAAAACTTAATTATTTACAAAATTTAACTACATAGCAAATTAGTAGTTTTACTATTAAATGTTAAAGCAATATAACGACTATATTTAAAATGATTTTTCAAACTATTGACTTAACTCGCTTATTATGTTATATTAATATTGCCAAACAAACTTTATAAATCCTATTGAGGAGCGTGGATTTTTTTATTATAATTACAATTAAAAATGGGTATAACATTTATGTTTTGTATTTGGTAATAAATGCAAATTCTACTTATATGCGTAAATGTTATACCACGCTTATAAAGTTTGTTTGGCGACAATCGGAGTTTGCGTTTTTCGTGCGTTGACTTTGGTTGACGCATTTTTTTACGTTTTACGGAGGATAAAGTGAAAGCAGTTAGTGGTATTCTTACCAGCTTGAGTGAAAGTGGGGTAATAATTTGGCTAATAATTTTATTTGCTATTATTTTTGTTTTTGTAGCTTTATACATTTATATAAAAAGCAAAGAAAGGAAAAAGCTTGAAAGATTAAAAGCTTTGATAAATAATTTACCTAATTTAAATGTCAATGATATAATGGATATTAAAGAAAACGATTACAAGCATATAAGAGGGGTATTTGTAGTTTGTAATAAAAGTAAAAATAAATATTTAGTAGGTAAGTCAGTAGATATTATAAACAGCGTTAATAATTTATTTACTGGAAAAGGAAATATGAAAGTATATCTTGACTATAATGATGGCGATGATTTTGCTATTAAATTATTGGAACTTAAAAACAGCGGATATTGCAATATCAACGAATTGGAAAGAGATATTATAACTGCTTATGATGCATATAAATATGGATATAATGTTTATAAAGGCTGTAAATAAAATAATTTTTCAAATAGTTTTTTATATGCTATTTAATATTGTAATGGGTAGTTTTTATAGGTTAAACCAATCGAAAATCGGTACTAAATTGTAATTTATGATTATACTTGCTAAACTAATTTTTATAAAACATTGTTGGAATTAT
>CAJTZR010000059.1 GCA_910584035.1 uncultured Christensenella sp.
AAAGGCTATGGCACTAAAATACTAAATTACATTAAGAATTATTACAATAATAATACAATTTACTTAGCGATTGAACCTTTGGATAAAAATGCAGATAATTATGAACAACGACTAAAACGTTATGCTTTTTATGAGAAAAATGGTTTTTATAACACAAAAAAACTTGTTACAACAGGGAGCAATTTTTATTTAATTTTAGCCTCAAACAATGAATTTAGCAATAACAATTTTATTGCATTAATTAAAACTTTTAACAAAAAGTCCCATCCAATAATTGTTGATTTACCCCAGTAAATTTATTTAAATAATTATTAAATTTTCAACATCACCATTACTAACATAAGATAGAATTTACAACAAAGTAAAAGAATCAATATTGATAAAAACTCAATATTACAAAAAAACTCACTACTCAAAACTTTGAGCAGTGAGCATTTTTATTGCATTGCAAGCACTTTTTTAATAAATTCAATTGTTTTTTCGGCACAAATATCCGCTTTTTGTTCAAGGCAGTGTCCCCCCTCTATCAAACAATATTCTACATACACATTTTGAGCTTTTAACATATTAAAGCCGTCAATAGCATCTTGCTTACGTCTGTCATTATCCAAACCACCTTGTAAAAACAATGTTGGACATTTAACTTTTTCCATATGTTCAATACAAAGGTTTTTATCATCGTCTTCAAAAAATAATTTAGATATTTTTTTGCCACAATATTTAACAAGTCCACCACTATCTAACAATTGCTTATTATCCAAATAAAATTGCCTTGGACCGCCTACATTAATGATATTATTACTTATAGCTGTTGCAACTGAAACATTAAATGCAAGTTGTTGATACTTTTGTTCCATTCTAAACGCTGCAGTAGTTCCACTACTTATGCCAAAACAACCAATTAAATTACTTTTTGATAAACCGCTATTTACTATGTAATCATAAACATTTTTAACTCCCTCACCCCAGCGTTCGTGAGTAAAATATCTATTATCACCCCAAGTACGATACTCACCAAACTGGTCAAAAGATATAAAAGCCATACCATTTTTAATTGCCAAATCTCTAACTGCTTTTGGTGCACCACTAATTATCCTGCCACCGCCTATAATAGGTGTAGTCCACCCGTGACAATATATAATTACTGGTATATTTTTTGCATTTTTATATGGCAAATATAATCTGCAAAAATTTTTATCTCCATAATTCAATTTAAAAAACTTCTTAACCATATAGTACCTACTTAATTACATTTATTTAAAAATTATTCGCACTATAATTATCCAATACTAATCTGCCTTTAAACAAAATTTATAAAATAGTACCGATTTTCGTGAGGTTTTACATTAAATCAATAAATTTAACATTTATTTTTAAGCTCAAAAAGTTTATTTTTTATTAACTTATAACCTTGTTCAATATTGTCAGTGTTTATAACAGCTTGTTCCATTGGACATAGACCATCACCTTTGCGATTGATAATATTTTCAGTCAATAAATCATAACTATAGGGAGTATTATATTTTTCCAAAATGCTTATTGCTTGCCTTGACATTGTCTTTGCAAATATCTCTTTTATCCCCACCTTTACAAACAACATAGAGACAGCTTTTCCAACAACCATATCAGCAACTGAATACCCATTTAAGTCTATCCCGCTATCAATAAAATCAATCATTGGTTGTATGCCCTTTTTATCGCTAATTAAAATATCACTACCCTTGCACAATGCGATTGAATGACCAATCAGCGAATTTTTAGCAAGCATTAAATCTTTGTTAATTTCCATATCCACCTTTAATTTACTTTTACTTGTTATTAATGTTATTTTTAATAATTAAATACTTTAAACCAATAACAAAAATTGGCACAATTAAAGATTGTACTACAACCGCTAAAAAGCCAGTTTGAATTTGTCCCCATACCATACTAATTGTCAATGTACTTACAGATTGAAAAATACAAACCAAAATCATAAATGCACTTCTGCCAACAATAAAAGCAAGTAAAACAGCAAGAAAAGCAAACAGTGAATTTTGCATTATTTTTTTAGAAAACAAACCACATACTAAAGCAATTACAGCAAGTTCACCCACCATAAATGGTAATCTATCAAGTGTTGGCATAGGTGTACCAATTATCAAAGTAATCAAAAAGCTTACAATAGGAGAAAGTATTCCAATACCTACACCCCAAGACACACCTAACAAGCAACCTCCAAGCAAAACTGGTAGATACATTGGCAATAATTTTGCACCACCACTCGCCCCTACAAAAATATGTACTAATTGTGGTAGCAATACCGCCATAGCTATAATACTTGCAGATATCAAAGTTTTTATTGTAATTTTCAACTGCAAGGAAACTTTATTTTGAGTTAAAACATTTTCAATCATAATCACGCACCTCACCAATTAATCAAATTCTTTGCCAACTTGCTTTAACAAATCACGAATATTCAAATGTTGAGGACAAATTTTTTCACATTTACCACACTTTATACAGCTTGATGCAGTTCTGTGATTTTTTGTATAAACTGATTCATAATAAAATTTTGCATTCCAATCATGATGTATATTTTTGGAATTCAAACACGCAAATAAATCTGGAATCAATATCTTTTTAGGACAGCCCTCTATACAATATCTGCAAGAAGTGCATTGAATCATATTCATTGACTTGAATACCTTGCATATATCGTCAATAGCTTTCAATTCAATGTCATTTAACTTGTTAAAATCTTTCATATATGACAAATTATCTTGCATTTGTTCAAAATTGCTCATACCTGACAAAGTCATAATGACACCATCAAAACCAGCAACATACCTTATTGCATAACTTGCTGGACTACCGCCATTTAAACTATCTATAATATTCTTTGCATCCTTTGGTAAATTTGCCAATGTTCCGCCTTTAACTGGCTCCATAACAATAATAGGTTTATTATGCTTACGACATACCTCATAGCACTTGCGACCTTGCACAACTGGGTCGTCATAGTCAAGATAATTTAACTGAATTTGCACTACTTCCACTTGCGGATATTCCGTTAAAATTTTATCCAAAACCTCAGCAGTATCGTGGAAAGATATGCCAACGTGTTTTATTTTACGTTGATTTTTCAACTCAAACGCTTGCTCATAAGCATTATATTTTTTAAATTTTTCAAAAATTTCTGCATTTTGTGCGTGCATTAAGTAAAAGTCAAAATAATCAACCCCACAAATTTTTAATTGTTTTTCAAAAAATGGTTTAATATCCTCTGCCTTTTTAAAATATGTATCAGTCAATTTATTAGTCAATACAAAGCTTTCTCTTGGGTGGCGTTTTGCTAAACACTTTCTAATAGCAATTTCACTTTTACCCAACAAATAGCCGTGAGCTGTATCAAAATAATTGAACCCTTCATTTAAAAAGTAATCAACCATTTTTGAGGTTAGCTTATAATCAACAAACAAACCTTTCATTGGCAATCTCATACAACCAAAACCAAAATTCTTTTTTATTTCATCAAACATTGTTCACCCCTAACTTACTTATTTGTATCTATATATGGTTTAGGCTTGTAATTATCTCGCCTATAAATATAATCTGCAATGGCATATTTCAAAGCACCAACTCCCAAATTAGAACAATGCTTTTTTAATGGTGGCAAACCACCCAAAGCATCGTCAACCATTTGTTCGGTTAGCTTGCTTGCCTCCTCAATGCTTTTACCTTTAGCCATTACAGACATCATACTAGCACAAGCAATAGAAGTCGCACAACCATACACTAAATAACTAACCTCTACCAAAATATTATCTCTAACTTTAATATAACAAGTGACTTTGTCACCACAGCCCTCATCACCATACTCGCCCTCCGCATCACTATCTTGCATATAATACGCATTTTGCGGACACATAAAATGCTCCATTATTTTATCATTATACATAAATCTCAACTTATAAAAACCTTACAACAATTACTTGTTTATAAGCTCTTTAACTCTTTCCTCTAGTTTTTTCAAATCACCATTATTTTCAATGATTTCATTTGCAATTTTTAACAATTGCTTTTCGCTTTTTTGACATTCAAGAATCTTCTTTGCGTCAAGTTCAGATACTTTATCCCTTGCAACAATACGATTAATTCTAACATTATTATCTGCAACAACGCACCATATCTCGTCAAAGTAATCTACCATATTTGACTCCACAATAAGTGGAATTTCGCAAAAAATCTTTTTTTCGTTCAATTGCGATATGATTTTTTCCACACGTTGTTTAATTTCACTATGTGCCAAGCTATTTAAGGCTTGTCTTTTACTATCATTTTCAATTATTTGCTTTCTAATAACCTCTTTTAGCACTACGCCGTCTTGCACTGCGTTTGGAAAAATTTTTGCAAGTTTTAAGATATAATCTTTATCCAAAAGCAATTCGCTATTTATTTTATCAGTATAGACAACTTTTTCACCTAACTTTTCAATCACATTGCATACAACGGACTTACCACTAGCTATTATGCCAGTTACGGCAATCTTTTTCATTATTTTGCCTCCAACCAGTTATTACCCACAGATACATCAACGTCAAGCTTAACTTTTAGTTTAACCACATTTTCCATACTTGACTTTAAAATTTCTTTTACCTCTTCAATCTCGTCATTAGGACAATCAATCAAAAGTTCATCGTGTACTTGCAAAATCAATTTTGCCTTAAAGCCACTTTCCTTTAATTTATCACTAACTTTTATCATTGCCATTTTAATTATATCGCTACTACTACCTTGCAATGGCATATTCATTGCAATTCGCTCACCAAAAGACCTAGTTTGAAAATTTGAAACATTAATTTCTGGGATATATCTTATTCTACCAGCAAGAGTTTTAATATAGCCATTATCTTTTGCAAACTTAACATTGCTATCCATATACTGCTTTACCTTTGGATACATTTCAAAATATCTTTCAATAAATTTCTTTGCTTCAAATGGACTAATACCAATATCATTTGACAAACCATATGAACTTATACCATAAATTATACCAAAGTTGATAGCCTTTGCTCGCCTACGCATATCACTACTTACAAGCTCAAATGGTACACCAAATGCTCTGCTTGCTGTAAATCTATGAACGTCTAAGCCGTCATTAAAAGCTTTAATTAAATTTTCGTCCTCGCTAAAATGTGCCATAAGTCTAAGCTCAATTTGTGAGTAATCAGCACACACTATCTTTGAATTTTCGCTAGCAATAAACATTTTTCTAAGTTCTCTGCCCACAGCTTTCCTTACTGGAATGTTTTGCAAGTTAGGTTCAGTGGAACTTAGTCTACCAGTTGCAGTTACATTTTGTTTAAAAATTGTGTGAACTCTGCCACTAACAATAAGAGGTTTCAAGCCGTCAATGTATGTTGATAGCAATTTATTAATTTCACGATATTTCAAAATGTACTCAATTACTGGGTGTTCACCTCTCAAAGATTCCAAAACTTCAACATTTGTTGAATATCCAGTTTTTGTCTTTTTGCCGTGTTTCAAACCTAATTTTACAAACAAAAAGTCACCTAATTGTTTTGGAGAATTAATATTAAATACCTCATTATCGTTATAAGCAATAATCTGTTCGGAAAGTTCGGTTATAATATCAAAAAACTGCAAACGCAACTCGTCTAATAAATTTGTATCCACTCGAACACCAACTCTTTCCATATCATAAAGCACTGTTACTAGTGGTAATTCAATATTTTTATACAAATCCATTAAATTTAGTTCAAGCAATTTTTTATCGCATTGCTCATTTAACAAAAATAAGGAATAACAATTGCTATCACTCTCTAGTTGATAGTCAGAAAATACCTCTCCTATACTTTTATAATTGCGGTTTGCATCTAATAAATATACTTTTAATGATACATCTTCAAAATTAACCGCTTTATCTGTTCTTAATTGATAAAAATTGGTTTTTGCATCAAATAGGATAACTTTTGTCTTTTCACTTACTAATAGCTTATTTATGCCGTCAGCAATCTCAAAAAAATCTATTCCACAACCTAATAAATCACTACTTGGCTCTACCAAATAACTAATTCCGTCCGCAAAAATTTCTACATTGGAATCAACATAAACAGCACATAACTCTAAGTTTTCAAGTTTAGCAATTAGCTTTTGATACTCGTCTGCATTGTTGATAGTTATTTTTTCACATTGATTAATAGGCAATTTTTCCGCATTTTCCTCTTTGCTATCTGTTACAACATCACCAAATCTATTTACAATACTTTTAAAATTCAAGCTTTTAAATAAGGCAATGCTATCGCTATTGATATAATCAGTTACTTTGCAACTTTCCATATCAAACTCAATTGGAGAATCAACATTTATAGTAGCTAAATCGTAAGATAAATACGCCATATCTTTATTTGTTATTAGTTTTTCTTGTAATTTACCTTTTATTTCGTCAATATGCTCATAAACACCATCTAAAGTGCCATAAGTTTGCAATAAAGTTTTTGCTGTTTTTTCACCAACTCCACTTACTCCAGGGATATTATCCGCAGTATCACCCATTAAGGACTTTAAATGTATTACTCCATTAGGTGTCAAGCCGTCCTCGGCTAACCTTGGAATGTCATACTCAACAATTTCAGTAATTCCTTTTTTTGTAAGCCAAACTTTTGTACTATCAGATACAAGTTGCAAACTATCTCTATCCCCAGTAACAATAATCGTTTCAAAAGGACATTTTTTTGCAAGAGTACCAATCAAATCGTCTGCCTCATATCCCTCTTTTGTAATTATTTGTATATTCATACTTGAAAGTACGTCTTTTATAATAGGCAACTGCAATGCCAAATCTTCTGGCATAGGCTTACGTTGAGCCTTATATTCCGCATACATTTTTTTTCTGAAAGTTGGTGCTTTTAAGTCAAAAGTAGCAATAATATGCGTTGGTTTTGCCTCACTTATGATTTTTAGCAACATATTTACATAGCCATAAACCGCATTTGTAGGTCTGCCATCAACAGCACTCATTGGTGGCAAAGCATAAAATGCACGATTTAACAAACTATTAGAATCTAATAAAACAAGTTTTTCCATATTTACCTCAATACAATTATTATTCTAATTATACTATATTTTAAACAAACTTGCAATACTTTTGGTAAAATAATACATTATTGTATAAAAGTAAAAACTGTCAAAACTATACTTGCAATCATTGCAAATATAATTATATTTATTTGATAATAATAGTAAAGTAAATTATGTTTATTTGATAATATTCTAAAGCAAATTATATTTATTTAAATTTTACTTTATAACATTCAATTATGAAACAAGCTAAACAAGTGTATTGACTTGTTGTATTTATTATTTTTCCGATTTTTTTTCAATTCATTTATTTAGTTTTAAACTAATTAATTATTGTAATATAAAGCATTGTAGTTATTATTCAAATCAGCTAACAATTACTTATATTAAAAAATCTAAGCAATTCAAAAAGCAAAATTATTAAAACAAATGACTGAAAAAATCAGCCATTTGTTTATTATCATTTTTGATTAATATTGTATTCATTATATCCACAGAACCAAAATATAGTCGTTAATTTAATTACCGCTTATAAATTAATTAAATATAGCTGTTTATATCAATTTTGCAAACGATATGTTCCCAAATTGTGGCACTATCTGCAGTTGTTATACATCCATTGTTTTGCACCAACATTGCCATTAAAATTATTTCATTAAACTCGTCTAAATCATTGTTTAAAATTCTATTTAACAATAGATAATCAACAGAGTTTACCATACCATCACCTGTTAAATCACCCAAAACAGCTACTGACAATATTTTGTCCTCATAAAGTACAAACCAACCAGTTCCAATTATATCAGTTTCACTTGCATTGTTAAAGTTTGGCTTAGCTATTGTTATATTATCCCTATTAAAGCCTTGTAATACTAAAGTATCAATAAAGTCCTCAACAGTTGTACCTACTTGCACACCTCCTATAACAGAGCCATTTTGAATTGTAGCAGCATTAAGTTCTGTGCTTTTTCTAAAAATTGAATTTTCTGTCATTTCAATTCCCCAAATCACATACTCATTTGCAAAGTTGCTTTCGCTTTTATTAAAATAATTTAGTATATCAAAGCCTTTTGTAACTACATTCCATAATATTTCACTATCAATAGCAGTAATTTTACCTTTATTTTCAACCAAACCAGCTAGTTGGAACTCAAGTGGAATATTGTTAAACTCTATTTCGTTTGAAATAATTCGTCTAATGCAATTTACATCTGCACTATTAATCACACCATCACCAGTTAAGTCACCCAATACACTTAAATAGATAGTGTCATAAACACTTTGCTTACTATTATCGGTATAAAGTATAAGTTCATATCCTGTTGCTACCAATTCCTTATTTTCAATAATTTTACCATTGCAATCTTTAACAACTATAAGTTCACTATCATTGTTGAAATTTGTAAGCAATTCGCTCAAAGTAGTTCCAGCTTTAATTCCACCTAATACATATTTATTGCAATTGTTATAAATGCTATCGTCATTCAATTTGTGAATTAAATCATTTTGTTTGTAAGTTTGCCTAATTCCGTCCTTGTCTAGATAAATATAATCATAACTGCTTTCCGCTTTTACTACAAGCCCAGGGTGAATTATTCTAAATTTAATATCTATCGGCTTATTGCTACCATCAGTCCAAGCATAGTTTATACTATCCTTTAAAGATAATTTTGCGGTATATTCACCTACATTTGTACCTTTATTGCTAGTAAGTTCCATTAAGTCTGTATTAAATGTAAAACTAAATATTTGTTCGTTGCCGTTATAAACAATTTTATCCTCTGCCACTTTTGGAATCTCTACCTTTTTAGGTTTAATAACATATTCATATGATACTAATTCAGTACTTCCACCTATCCACTTAAACGGACTTTTTGGAGTAATAAATGCATAATATGTACCAGCTGTTGTTGCAGAATTATTATAAATATACATTTCATTCTCATTATATCCACTTGGAACAAATTGTTTAGCATTGCCATCATAAGTAAAAGTATTTGTATTTCCGCCAGTAGGTTTTCTAACCTCATTTCCTTCAATAATTACCATAAATGTATGGTTATCAATAATTCGTGTTTCATAAATATGTGATGGATTATCAAAATCCTCACAAATAAAAGCATACGTTCCAGGTTCTTTAATTAAGTCAAAATTATCTATAACTGGTCCTCCGACACATCTAACAAAATACCCATCGGTTCTATAAGGCACTATTGCATATCCTTCTTGAGAAATGCCATAAATATTATTGTTAGATTTAGCAAGAACACTCCAAGATAAATCTAAAAATTTAATTTCTGCAAGTTCATTGCGAAGTTCTTGAAATATAACGTTACCATCTTTATCATCTAACAACAAATAGCTATACATAAGATCTGAATCATCATCATAATAAAATGAATATTTGACTTTTTGTTGTTCACCAGCACTACCACCATAATCTTTAGTATTAACAAGTATTTGCCCTTCAGACACATTATCTTTCGTAATACCAACGTGAGTTGCTTTTCCGTTTTCCATTAATTTATCTTTAACTCTAATATAATTATCTTTAACTAAATAAACATTACATTCATCAGCGTTGCTCTCAAAAGCTCTGTAATTTTCATAAATTTGAGTACCTGCTCCAACATAAAATTTGCAAACATCAAGAGATTTTGCGACTCTTACTCCTATTTTGTTTTTTGTTATTATACCACCATTAATTTCAACAGTAGCTTCGTCTAGCCAAACACCGCCATTGTTATTGTAAGCTATTATTCCACCAGTCATTTCCATATATCCAGTAGAAATTCTAACTGCACCAGCATCTTCTACTGAATTATTATGTACAATTCCACCATTCATAAATAACTTGCAATTTTCACCTTGAACCAACATTGCTGAACCATCTGCACTATTTCCTTTTGCTATATTATTTGCTATCAAGCCGTCATTGATAATTATTTTAATTTCCTCACTTATGTTTTCTGGGCTATCAAATAAAATTCCTCCGCCACCAGATGACGCCTTATTATCAAATATTTTACCGCCGTTCATAATTAAATTACCACCACGAACTAGTATACCGCCACCACCAACAGAATAACCTCCAGTAATTCCACCAGTTGATTTTGTAGTTAAATCTGTTGTGTAATCATTATAAAAAGCGTCTCTTACTGCTGTAGAGCTATATTTGCTATCTTTTAAAATTAAAGTTCCATCAACCCTAATAACAGAACCACCAGAAATAACAGATGTCAACCCTCTATTAATAAGTTTTCCATTTAAATCAAGCGTAATTGTGGTGTATTGTGGTATATAAATTGCACCATCAAAAAAACCATCACCAATACCAAAATTATGATTACCAGTAGTAGGTGCTATCCAATCGCTGTTTAAAACAACATTAACATTTTTTCCATCATTATTTGCTGATTGAGTGACCGCATCATTCCATTTGCTAGCGTGATTACCACTCTGCAAAACAAAATCTACTGTTGTTTGAATATCTTTGCCACTATCCAAACTAGCAGAAATATTTTCTACAAATTTGCCATTTAAAGCTAAACAACAGCTTATCACCATAAGACAAATAATGGCTACTACTAAAAAGATTATTCCTACTCTTTTTATGTTTTTTATCATAGCAAAAACCTCCTATTTTTAGATACATAGAATACATATATCTATGTACATAAATTAGGCTTTTCGGCTATGTTTTTGTAAGATTTTTGTTAACTTTATTTATGCTTTTTACAAATTGTTTATCTTATACTTGACAAATGTATATATTTAATTAGATAATATTCATATAATATGTACATAGATATATGTATTTTATGTACCACCATTTTACACTATTTAGCTAAATTAACAAAAAATACCCCCGATTTTCGGTGGGTATTTTCAAAAAATCGACTTTTTACAAAATTACGACTTTACAAAAAATACAACAAGGCAAAATTTATACTTTTCCTTGTTAGTTTTATTAATTATTTTTTGATTTTTCAAGCCAACATTTGGCTTAAATAATAATAGCTAACTACTATAATACTTTTCCCAAAGTCAGTCACATAATAATTGTATAAGTAAGATAACTATTTGATAATTAATATCAAAGTACAACAAGACACTTACAAATCAGTGTCTTGTTTGCTTAAGGTCATAGTATTTTTAAGTTTTTTATTTACAATTTATTTAGATAAAGCTTTCTATATCCATTTTACCGCAGACTACATTCCACAATATTTCAGTATCTGTGCCGTTTGGTATGTTGCCTTTGTTTATTATTAGCATTG
>CAJTZR010000060.1:0-8566 GCA_910584035.1 uncultured Christensenella sp.
CTTTTACGATTACTAATGATTAGCACAACTATTTTTTAATATTATTGAATGAATATCAAAACAAAAAATCAAGCATTTTGCTTGATTTTTCGTCTTTTTCAAATTGAAAATATAAGTATTGTCATAATAAAATTTATTTTAAATCAAATGCTTTTAAAATATAGTCTATACTTCTTGATAAACTTCGGATGTATAATCTATTTCAAATTCAGTTTTAACAATATCATCACAATATTCTGCTGGTAGCAATACTGTTTGAGAACATTTTCCACTTACTTTTTTATCCAGTTTTTTATAAACGGAATTAAAAATGCTATCTGCACCAAACTCCTTTTGTATAATGTCACTAGAATATCCAAACTTAGATAAATTATAAGCAAAATTAGCTATTTCTTTATCAAAATTGCGGAATATCTGCCGAATATTAATACATTCCTTTTGTGCTATAGTCTTAAAAGGTAAGTTGTCTATGTAGTAATAATGTAAAATATTTTTGCCTTGTTTAGTTAGCAATCGCAAAGCGTCCTCAACCAACTGCTTTGCAATTTTACAATTGTTTTTTCTTGCAATAAGACACATTAGTTCCTCATATAAACTTGCACCGTGACAATATAAAGATTTTGATACAATTCTGTCGAATTTGTTATCCGCTATCATAATAAATCTATCAAAATTATTATACATATCCAATAAAGTTTTTTGCCATAAAAAGTTTTCCATATTAAGCCTCCCATTTGTTTTCAAAAATATTCAATTATTATATATTGAATATTATTGAATGTCAAGAAAAAAACCGAGTTTTCCGTTTTTATCAAAATTTGTCAGTATTTATCCGTAAAAACTCACTAATTTAATAATACAATAACATTTGATTTTTAAAAGTCTTTTATGACAACTTTTTTTTGATTTTAATTTTTTTATTTATATTTTTTTACTCTGCTCCTACAATAATCACTTAAAGTAATAAACATCTTTCTATAAAAAAATGCCTTTAAGTTAAAGGCATTAAATTATCATTATTTAATTTTAATAATAGCTACAAATTTTATGGATTTAAAATATTTTTAGCATCAAACTGTTTTTTTATGCTTTTCATAATGGACAAGTACACCTCATCCAAATTATAAATAGTTCTATCATTGGTACGACCTAAGGAATAGGAATGTGGACATTTAACCCCTGCCGTAATTAGCATATCCAAAGTATCATTATGAAAATCTTTATACTCTTTTAGACTTGAATACTTTCTAGCATAGGAAATTACCATTTGTGCACCATACGTACTCATATCTTGCAAGTGTACCATATTCAAAACACCAATGTCATTAAAATAATCTACAACTATAGGATAAACCTCTTGTAATTCTGACCACCTAAGCGGACAAACAAACTTGTCAATTACAATTGAGTAATCTTGTAGTATATCTCTTATATACGCATCACTAAACCTAGTTTTATCCCACTTTTTATTTAAATATGAGGTTGCAGATATGCCACCAAATCTTGTACACAATCTACCAATTGCCCTACGATTATGAGAAGAAAATGCTTTATCACCCTCAGTGTATCCAATAAGCAGACATTTATTCTTTTCATTTTCACCACGAATACGAAGCCCAAGAATACCTTTTGATACAATACTGCTCATCTTTGAGATAATTTCAGTACTACCATTATCACACACTCTCATAAAACTAATTTCGCAAATTTCCCTTTGCAACAACTCTCTTGCACAAGTTACTGCAGTTTCCCAATTTTTAAACATATAGGAAAAAGCCTTTTTGTTTTCATAAGTGTATTTACGCACTTTTAATGTACAACTTACAAGTATCCCAAATTTACCCTCACTGCCAAGCATAATCTCATCAATAGCTGGAATACAACCATCTCTAGTGCAAACATCTGTTTCCATAACGCCTCTAGGAGTAATATATCTTGCAGAAAGCAAAATATCGTCAATTCCACCATAACGCATACTATTTTGCCCAACACTACGGCTAGCAACCCAACCACCTATTGTGGAAAACTCAAACGACTCTGGGATATGCCCAACTGTATACCTACCAGTAACATTAGTAAAATATTCATTAGCATTATTCAAAATTTCCTCAAGTTGTGGCCCAGTAATACCAGCCATAACTGTTACAGTTTGGTCAATTGCACTAAATGACAACACTTTATTAAAGTTACGTTTTAAGTCAATTTTTATACCACCACGAACATTTTCATTGCTTCTTGTAATGTTAGTTCCGCCACCCATTACGTAAATTGGTATATTATTTTTATAGCAATATTTAACTATCATTAGCAATTGCTCTTCTGACGTTGGCGATATTACGGCATCAGGAACATTTTCCACAATCTCTTCCCTAAGTCGCATATTATCTAACACACCTCTTGAATAACAAGCCTTAACTCTTGATATTGTATCTGTAGCAACATTTATTTTACCTACTATATCCTCAAACTCTCTAATGTGAGTCTTGCTCAACTTAATTGGTATATCCAACTCAATTAGATTTTCACCTTGACTAGATGGAATCATAAAGTCCTCATCCGACAAAGCCAATTTTTCTTTTACAAAATTATAAAATTGTTCAGTAGGCTCATTGACATAGTCAGGGTTACCCCACCTAAACATAGTGCGGTAAGTAGCTTCTTCTGTAGTTTTTGTCGTCCACTGTGGTTTATACTCTTTATATTTCATTATTTTCCTCGTTTACAATTTCATACAACCTAAAATATAATGGTTGCAATTGTGGATATATATCCTTGTACACTTTCTCAAACAATTTTTTATAAATTTTTGTATTTTGCAAATTAGGTGTAAACTCGTCTTTGAAATGCACCATAGACTTGTTACACTCATCAAAATCTTTAAACTCGCCCTTTGACACAAAGGCAATCATAGCAGCACCAAGTCCACTTGTCTCATAAGTTTGTACTCGATATACTGGTCTACCAAACATATCTGCAGTAATCTGACAAATCGCATCACTTTGTGAACCTCCACCAGATACAGAAATATGTTTTATTTTTTGTCTACTCTTTTTCTCAAGATAAACTAACCCCTCATATAAAGCATAACCAATACCCTCAACAATAGACTTGTATACGTGTGCTTTTGTATGACAATCGTTAAAACCTATAATAGTGCCTTTTGCCTCTGGAATTTTCAAGCCAGGAGCCCAATAAGGTTGCAACATAAGTCCATTGCTTCCAGCTGGAATATCCGTCAAACTTTTATCCAAAATTTTCTCTGTAGGAACGCCAATGTCCTCCGCAAGCATTTCTTCCTCAAGTCCAAATTGCTTTTTAAACCAAGTTACCATCCAAAATCCTCTAAAAATTTGAATCTCTGGATTAAAATAACCTCTAACAACACTATTATAGGCTGGCATATACTTTTGCGGTTCTACATATTTTTTTGTTGTAATCTGTAAAGTTGCAGTAGTTCCAAAGCTGATAGATGCAGTATCTGCACTTAAAGCACCTGTACCTAAAGTTTCACAAGCCTTATCACTACCCGTTGCAATAACCTCTAGTCCCTCTGGAATACCAGTGAGTTCAGCAACTTCTTTTGATATTCTACCAATAACATCCCCAGGTTTAACAAGTTCGCATAACTTTTCTTTTTCCACATTATAAACTGTACAAGTAAGCTCGTGTGATTTTTGCCACCTTTCTTTTTTATAGTTATATGGCAATCTGCTAGCTTGTGAAGCAGTACAATCACAAAGTCTGCCAGTAAGCTTATAGTTAAGATAAGCAGATATCAAAGTAAAGTGTTTTGTCTTTTCCCAAACATCTGGTTGATTTTCTTTCATCCAAGTTGCTGGAGCCATTCTACGTTGCTTTAATGCTGGATTATACATTCCAACAATTCTAAACAAAATCTCATTTATAAAAGGAAATTTTTGCTTAGGTTTTGCAAGTCTTTGGTCAAGCCAAGTTATAGTAGGTCTTACTGGCTTATAATCATCACCCAAAAATGCATAAGTTCCTCTAATTGAAGTTAATGACATTGCAATTATATCATTCCACAAATCACCAGATTTAGCCTTTAAATTTTTAACAGTTTGTACAACCGCAGTCCAATAATCTTCAGTATTCTTTTCTGCATAGCCGACTTTTTGAGAATAAAATGGTTCAGTTGCTACCTTGTCCATACATACAAATTCGCCTTTTTTGTTAAACAAAAATGCACGAGTACTTTGCGTTCCAACATCAACAACTAATACTAAAGGCTCATTCATATTTATCTCCTACAAAGCTTAATTATAATTATTATATCATATTTTTATTATAAAAGTAAACTTATTATTAAATTTTTGTTTAAAATAATTTTAAATTATTTTGTTGCAAAGTTAATATTTATTTTAATAATTAGTTGCAAATTCACCTGTGCTGAAAGGTAAAAATAAAAGTTGTTATAACTAATTCAGCGTCATAATAAAAGCATTTATAATCTTTAATTGCCTATTATATGTTACACCTAACTTATACTTAAACTAAAAATTTCTTATTTGCCACACTTTGCAATTTTTGAATTACCATACTTGCATAGAAATACTAAGCATAACACTAAACAAAAAGCATAATTACAAATTTATTATTAACGATATTTTATTTCCCATATAATTAATTTACCTATTTTATTATAAAAACCTATCAAAAATCGACACTAAAAAAATAAACAAGCTATAACTTGTTTATTTTTTTAATTCGCATTTAATATTTTAAATTACATAAATTTTTTAACGTAATCCCAAATACTTGCTTTTTTGATTTCCTCTGCAGCTATCACTTCACCAACCGCAACTTTTTGACCATCAACAACAGCATAAACTTCACCAATCTTGTCACCGCACTTTATAGGTGCTTTTACGCTTTCTGGAATATTGTACTCTAACTTACAATTAGCTTCGCCTTTTGCTTGTAATACGCTAAGTTCGGACTTTGATATAACACTAAGCTTATCTTTTTTACCACCACTAACTTTAACATCTACACTTAGCGGTGCACCACTATTTAATAACACAACTTTTTTGTAATTGTTAAATGCGTAGTTAAATAATGTTGACATTGCTCTAAATCTTGCTTTTGAATCTTGAGCACCAAGCACACTGCCTACAACTCTCATACCATCTCTTACGGCTGTACTAGCAAGACAGAACTTAGCACTATCTGTGTATCCAGTCTTACCAGCATCGCAACCTTTATAATGTCTAATCAACTTATTTGTATTAGCCATTTGAGTTACTCTACCAGACGGATGAGTATAATCTTCTAACCAAATTGTAGAATAATTGTAATACTCTTTATGACTTGCAAGCTCTCTCATCATACAAGTAACATCTTTAGCTGTTGAATATTGTTCCTCTTTAGTAGGATAACCAGTCGCATTAGCAAACAAAGTATCATTCATACCAAGGCTTTTCGCTTTGTCATTCATAATTTTTGTAAATGATACTTCATCACCACCAATCAACTCAGCGACAGCAACAGATGCATCATTTGCACTCATTGTTACAATACCTTTAATTAGGTCTGTTAATGGATATTCAACACCCTCATCTAAGAACATCTCTGAACCTACTTGTCCAGCAGCCTCGTGGGATATAGTCACCTTTTGGTCAAGCGAAATCTTTCCGCTATCCACATTTTCAAAAGCCAATAATAGTGTCATAATCTTAACCATACTTGCTATAGGTTTTCTTTCATTTTCACCTTTTGCATAAAGTACTCTACCACTATTATAATCTACTATATAACAATTGTCAGAGCCAACAACTTGCTCTTTAACAGTCATTCCAGTGCAGACAAATACCGCACACATTGCAACTAATAAAACTAAGCAATAAAAAAACTTCTTCATCTCTCACCTCTACTACCAGTAGTTTGCGATAAAACAAAGAAGTTATACATAATCAATTTTATTTTTTTACAGGCACTGCCTTTTTGGTTTTAATCTTATTTTCCCTAGCAACTTTCTTGTTAGTTATTTGCTTGTTTTTATCCTTTCCTCTAAGTTCCAAAACTTTCTCAAAGCCACTAGCAATCAAATCGTTTTTTAAAATATTACTATAGTTTTCAATCTTCTGTTTTTCTTTATCAGATATCAAACTATTACTATTTGGATATATATTCAACAAATCAAGTATTGTTAATGCAATACTATTATTACCTTGAATAGTTTCCAAAACTTTACTACCACCAAGCAATTTAGAGTACAGCAAAATAGGACTATATTCCCTAGTAATACCGATTTTTGATGGGTTAATTCCAAAATTACCACTTACAACAAGTATGTCATTGTACTTTAACTCTTTAACAAACTCACCTAAATTTTTATCAAATAAGCTTAAACTCTCATTCATTTTTTGAGTGTCACCACTAAGTCCCGCTTTTGCAAAATCATTAAATTCGCCAACAAAAACGCCGTCATTATTATCCAAAAAGCTCTTGACATAATATAACACACTACAATCACTATCAACTATATTGCCTTCAATTCCACATTCAGAACGTGATGTAACAAATTGGTAATTTACATCATTCTTTTTTAGCATTGTAATCAAACTTTCTTTAATAAGCAAGGTTTTATCAAAAACGCAATTACCTAAAATCTCAGTTAAACCATACTCAAAGTCATTAAATATAGTAAGCATTCTGCCTCTATAAAAACGGCTTTTTGATACAAGATTATCCTCTTTTAAACAACATTTCAAAAGTCCTAATTTATACAAAGTGCTAGACTCATCAATTACACTTATATTATCTAAAGTGCAATTATATTCACTATCATATTTAGAATAATCTGGCTGACTGCCAACACCTAAACCATCAACAATTAATAAAAATATCCTCATATTGTGATTATACAACATAAGGATAAATTTGTCAACCTAAACAATTATTATAAATTTTGCAATTGCTGGTACTATAATACACACAACAAATAATACCGCAAGCAAACCACCATAAATACAACACATTCTTTTTATAATTAATCTGTTTGTCTTTCTACACACCAAGCCACGACCGCCACAAGTTGCTCTATAATACTCACACAAACAAGCAACAGATAAAAATGCCACCAATATAGATAAATATATTGGTATTGTAAAAGTTATAATGCAAATAAAACCAACAAATTTATCTGCAATTATAATGCCTACCATACGACCGCCAAACCTATATGCCGTATAAAACAAAACAATGTATGGAAGACATACACAATACTTGTGGTAAATTTGCAAATAACAAATTATCACTCCTACCAAACTAAGTAATATTACTTGAATAAATGTTCCAAACAAATTGTATTGTTCATTGCTTATCAAAACAATATAATTAAATTTGCTTTTAACATTTTCCCTTAGAGAGGTAACAATAATACCCAAAATCAATCCGCATAAAATAGCAGCTGTATAGCATAACAATAATCTTTTATGCTCTTTTATGTAACATTTTAAACTTGATAAAAAATAATCAATTTTACAACGAAATCCACCTTGCATACCATAATACAATATTCAAAGTAAATTTTAAATATAACCTATTTTGTAATTTTTTATCAAATTAACTTTCAAATTTTATTTTTTCAATCATAGTATATATAAAATGTTTATTTGTTGGCTTGCCTTTTACATCTGAAATAGTAGCACCAAATGTTTGATATAACAAATCACTATTACCATATAGCCACGCATTGCTAATACTATTTTGTATATCCTTTTCAATTGTGGCGATATTTTTGCCATACTTATCAGCAATAAGCTTATATCCTACCTTTGACATTGGTTCTAAATTTTCGCCTTCTATCCCCAATTTGATTATGTCAACCAAATACTTAAACCCAATATTACTAGGTTTAAACCCATACTTTAATAAATAGTCATAAATCATACACACCCTCACACCATCACTTTTACAATAATTATTCTATCACTTTTTATCTGTCGAGTTTTAGTAAGTTTTATGTTAATTTGTCAATTGCAAATCATAATTGCAACGATTATTTAACACATAACTTTAACTAAAATTTGACTCAAATCTATTCTTTTAAAATTCTTATTTTATTCCCTAAATCTTAATTTAAAGCTTCAAAATATCAATTAAAATATTAAAAAACAAATTCTTAAATATCTCTTAAATATTTTTTCCTCTTTAAAAACCTTTCATTAATAGCTATATATAAGCATTAACTTTTTTAATATGAGAAAACTCCAATTTAATTACATATAGTTTGTCTTAACGGAAGTTAGTCATATACTCCATTAATAAGTTTTTATAAAACCACAATAAGCCCCCAAAACGGCATTTTCACTAACTGATTTTAATTAAATGTACGTACTTGCAACACAAGCAGTATTGCGTGAATAAGTATTTGTGTGAGCAAGTCTTTGCGTGTGCAAGTCTTTACGTGAGCAAGTCTTTTGCGTGAGCAAGTCTTTTGCGTGAGCAAGTCTTTTGCGTGAGCAAGTCTTTACGTGAGCAAGTCTTTTGCGTGAGCAAGTCTTTTGCGTGAGCAAGTCTTTTGCGTGAGCAAGTCTTTTGCGTG
>CAJTZR010000060.1:8666-11285 GCA_910584035.1 uncultured Christensenella sp.
CTTTTGCGTGAGCAAGTCTTTTGCGTGAGCAAGTCTTTTGCGTGAGCAAGTCTTTGCGTGAGCTAGTCTTTGCGTGAGCTAGTCTTTGCGTGAGCAATATAAATTTTAATATGCATTAAAATTTATATTTTAAGTTTTTATTGGTGCCTAATAGTTAAAAAATACTCAAAAACAATAAACAAGTCCCCGACATATAGTCAGGGGGTTGTTATTATTTATCTATCATCCAATCAATATAAGTTCCGTAACCTTTTGTACTATCCGCTAAAAATACGTGTGTCACTGCACCAACTAACTTACCCTTTTGAATAATCGGACTACCACTCATACCTTGCACGATACCACCACACAATTTTATAAGTCTTTGGTCTGTCACTCTGTACAAAATTCCTTTAGGCTTATCTTTATCTTGCTTGCAAGCCTTTATAATCTCTATATCATAATATGTCGGCTTACCAGTAAATGCAGAAGTTACTATTTGAGCTTTACCAGGTTTTACATTTTTACTTGAAGCAACGCTAATTTTTTTCATACCAGATAAATCACCAGTATACTCACCAAAAATACCTTGTTGCTCATTTGTATCAATATTACCAAGCTTTACTTCTTTAACAAGATTACCTACCAATTCTCCAGCACGATTTTTTTCACCTTTATACACGCTAAATACATTTGCACCACATATAAATCCGCTTACAGAAGTAGTACCATCTTTGCCATATATCTCACTAATTGGATGACCTAAAGCACCATATCTTAAGTCAGCACAATCTACAAACGTTAATGTACCAATACCATCTGTCGCATCCGATACACTTAGTCCAAGCTTATACTCACCTGAGATACTATCCAGTTCCGCTTTTGCATTAGTAGTAAAGCTTGCACCATTTCTAATTATCATTAGTTCAATATTATTTTTATCCGCATCTTTAAGCACTTTGCCAATATCATCGGAGGAATATACCTCAATACCATTTATTTTCTTAAGCAAATCGCCTTTTTTAATATCACAATCTGCAAGTGGGGTATGAACTCCGTCTTTTGTCACAACAGGCAATATATTTTCCACAAGCAGTCCATTCGACCTTACCTCAACACCAATAGGCTGACCGCCCAAATATACTTCTCTGTTAGTTATTTTATCTTGCTTTGCAGTCGGTTTTAATCCCGATAAAAATACTTCACTACTACCATTAGTAAATCCCATTGCCATAATAACTGCAACAATTAACAAAACTAATGTTGCCGAAACAATTATTTTCCTTTTAGACAAATTCACAATTCCCTCCTTATACAAATAGTCTTTTGCGAATTTGCCTAATGTATGCCAGTTAATTTTGATTAAATTTGCAATTTTTTCCAAAAACCATTATGCATAGTTGCAAATAAAAAATCTCTCGCAAATGAGAGATTAATTATTTTTAATTATCAAACACTTTCTTCCTCATAAGGCGGTGGCTCAATACCATCAAGTTCAAGTGGCGTAGCATCGTCTTTTCTATATAATAATTTCAAACAAATTGGTGTTAAGAAACTTGACACAATTATCAATAACACAACTGGGAACATATACCTACTATCAATTATCCCCGCATCAATACCTTTATTTGCGACAATCAGTACAACCTCACCACGAGCCATCATACCAAAACCAACTCTAACTGAATCTTTAAATGAATACTTGCACATTAATGCTCCAGCACCACAACCGATTATCTTAGATAGCAAACCGAATACTACAAACGCACAAGCAAAACCAATTAACTCTGGACTAAAATCATTAAAGTTCATTCCCAAACCGATATTTGCAAAGAATATTGGACCAAAGAACATATATGAGTTTGTATCAATTTTCTTTTCAATATATTGAGTAGATGTCATATTACTCATAACTACACCAGCAACAAAAGCACCAGTGATAGCAGCAACACCAAACAATGCCTCAGATGCCCAAGCAAATATCAAGCAAATAACCAAACCAAATATAGGTATTCTTCTACTAACTGGGAATTTTTTTGACATCCATTTAATTAGATAATGACACAAAATACCTGCACCGATAGCAAATACAAAGAATAACAACACTCTTATTACTGTTTCGGCAATGCTAACACTACCTTCACCACTACCGCTACCATTCAAGCTTATAACAATTGACAAAATCAAAATACCAATAATATCGTCTAGTATTGCAGCACTTAAAATACTACTACCTACTTTACCTTTTAGCTTACCTAACTCCTTAAGTACCTCAACAGTAATTCCCACAGATGTTGCAGTAAGCATAATACCAAAGAATAAACTATGCATTATATCAGCTTGACTATTAAATGGTTTAAATTGTTTATCAATACCCCAACCAACTAAGAAACCGAAAAGCAATGGCACTATAACACCTAACAAAGTAATAACAATTGATGGCAAACCATTTTTCTTAATCTCTTTAATATTAGTGTCAAGACCAGATGAGAACATAATCATTAACACACCGATTTGAGATAAAGCTTTCAAAACAATATCAATTTCTGGACTTACACCAACTTTAATAAAACCAGTTATAGGACCTAAAAACATACCCGCAAGCAAAGCACCTACAACTTGTGGCAAACCTAGTTTACG
>CAJTZR010000061.1 GCA_910584035.1 uncultured Christensenella sp.
AAAAATACCCCCGATTTTCGGTGGGTATTTTTAAAAATTCGACTTTTTACAAAATCTTGACTTTACAAAAAACTCAACACCCTAAAAGTTTCCATTTTAGAGTGTTGATGTATTATATCAAACTATTAAATTTTAAGCAAATAACTGGCTAATTATTCCCACTCGATAGTTGCTGGTGGCTTAGATGTAATATCATATACTACTCTATTAACGCCAGTAACTTCGTCAGTAATACGTCTGCTTATTTTTTCCAAAATCTCAAATGGAATGTGTACGAATTGAGCTGTCATTGCATCAATACTATGGATAGCACGCAATGCTACTGTGTACTCATAACTTCTAACCTCGTTACGAACGCCTACGCTCTTCATATCAGTAATAACTGCAAAGTATTGCCAAATTTTTGTATCCCAACCAGCTTTTGCAATTTCCTCACGCATAATAAAGTCCGCATCTTTCAAAATAGCAAGTCTTTCACGAGTTATATTGCCAATACATCTTACACCAAGACCAGGACCTGGGAATGGTTGACGATTAACTTGTTCCAAAGGCAAACCTACCTCTAAACCAACTTTTCTAACCTCGTCTTTGAATAAATCTTTAACTGGCTCTAAAATCTCATTAAAGTCAATAACGTCTGGTAGACCGCCTACATTGTGGTGGCTCTTAACCAAGCCTTTGCTACCAATACCGCTCTCAATAATGTCTGGATAAATTGTACCTTGTACCAAAAAGTCTACAGCACCAATTTTTTTAGCCTCTTCCTCAAATACACGGATAAATTCTTCACCAATAATTTTTCTCTTTTTCTCTGGGTCACTAACGCCATCTAGCTTTGTTAAAAATCTTTCAGATGCGTCAACGTGAATCAAGTTCATACCTAGCTTATTACGGAAAACCTCTACAACTTGCTCTGGCTCACCTTTTCTCATCAAACCGTGGTCAACGAATACGCAAGTTAAGCACTCTTTGTTAGCTTTATGTATCAATGCTGCACAAACTGCACTATCTACACCACCTGACAAAGCACAAAGTACTTTTTTGTCACCGATTTTTTCTTTTAACTCCTCAATCATATGCTCAGTGAAAGCTTTCATAGTCCACTCGCCCTTAGCTTTACAAGTTTTGTACAAGAAAGTTTTTAGAGTTTTAGCACCTTGTTTACTTTCAACATCAATATTTCTGACGTCAAGAACTGGCACGCCTAAAGCTTTAACCTCTGTCTCGATAGCTTTTTCGCCATCGCTCTCACCAGTCAAAATGATACCGATAGGGTTAACTTTTTTGATATCCGCAATATTAGCATTATCACCAACAAGTTGGCAATACACATTAAGATTACGGACACTTCTTGCTATAAGTTGATTGCAACGACCAGAAAGGTCAACAATAACAACGGTTTGTTTGATTTCCATAGTTTATAGCTCCTTTTGTTTGTTCTATTTCATTTTAGCACAAGTTTTTATTCAAGTAAATTATTTTTACGCAACTAATAATTGTTTATTATAATTGCAAATATAATAACTGCTTATATCAAAGTATTTCTCCAACAATTACCCACTAACCTATATTTACGCAAATGACATTCTCAGCATTTTCACATTGAGTAATTGATAATGTTAAATTACTTTTATAATGGATAAAGCTAACTTGCTTTTTACTTCTTATTTTTCAACTCTTATAACAGCATTAACTTTTTGCACTTCGCTTAAAGACTCAATTTCCTTAATAGCTTTGCGAATGTTGTTTTCAGAAGATTTATGAGTTACAAGCACAATACTTACAACTCCCTCGCCAGCATCTTGACGCATACTTGTAATACTGATATTGTTATCTGCAAATATACTTGTAATTTGACTAAGCACACCAGACAAATCAAGTACAGTCATACGCATATAATAGTCGCTTGTAAAGTCGCTGATAATATCTTGTTTAGTAATAACATCGCTGATTTCTGCATATCTTGCGTGTTCAATCTGTCTTGCACAAAAAACTATATCACTTACTACTGCACTACCAGTTGGCAAGCTTCCAGCACCTCTACCATAAAGCATAATATCACCAACATTATCACCAACGATAAAAATACCATTGAATGAACCGCTAACGCTTGCAAGAGGGTGTGAGTTTTTCAAAAATACTGGGTGAACTCTCGCCTCAATTTTTCCGTCAATAAGCTTTGCGATAGCAAGTAGCTTAATAGTAAAACCTAATTGCTTACCGATTGCGATATCCTCAGCTTGAACTTTACTAATGCCCTCACGATAAATAAGCTCTGCTGGCAAAAATTTGTTAAAAGCAAGTGAGCTTAAAATTGCAAGTTTATAGCTTGCGTCATATCCCTCAACGTCTGCTGTTGGGTCAGCCTCCGCAAATCCCAATGCTTGAGCATCTGCAAGTACGTTTTCATAACTTGCACCCTCGTCAGACATTCTTGACAAAATATAGTTAGTTGTACCATTAATGATACCTTTTATTTGCAAAATTGTATTTGCTTGCATAGCTTGAGTCAATGTTCTAATTACTGGAATACCACCACCGCAAGTAGCCTCAAAATACATACCAGCTTTAGTTTTGCTTGCATACTTTTCAAGCTCACCCCAATGCTTAGCAAAAAGCTCTTTATTAGCGGTAACTATGTTTTTACCAGCTTTTAAAGACTCAATAAGCAAAGTCTTTGCTGGCTCAATTCCACCAATACACTCAGCTACGATATCTATAGAAGAATCAGTAATTATATCGTCAAAATTACTTGTCACCAATTCTTGAGGTGCACCATTTGTTATTGCTTTTTTAGGATTTCTAACATAAATCGCCTTTACGGTTATATCTACGCCGTACTCTTCCTTAATACGTTCTTTTCTTTCTGCTAAAATATTGTAAGTACCGGCACCAACAGTGCCAAATCCCAATATTGCAATGCCTACTGATTTCATATTTACCTCCGCTATTTGTTCATATTATAAATAATTTTTAGTCCTTTTAATGTTAGGTATCTGTCAATCACGTCAATGATTTTGTCATCTACCTCTGCAACCAACTCACCAAGTCCACCCGTTGCAATTACTTTTGCATTTTTAAAGCCAGACTCCTCTTTCATTTTTTCCACAATATATTTAACAAGTCCCGTAAAGCCGTAAATTGTACCCGACTGCATATTGTGTGAGGTTGTCTTACCTATTATTGTTTTTGGTTTGTTAAGCTCTATCCTCATAAGTTTTGATGCATTGTTGACCAAACTATCCAAACTTGTCTTGATACCAGGAGCAATAGCACCACCCAAAAACTCGCCTTTTTCAGAAATAATGTTAAAAGTTGTAGCTGTGCCAAAATCTACAATAATACAAGGTCCGCCATAAAGCTTATATCCAGCAACGCTGTTAACTATTCTATCTGCACCAACCTCTTGCGGATTTAAATACTTTATGTTTAGTCCCGTTTTAACTCCAACCCCAACCATCATTGGCTTGATATTCATATAATGCATACAAGCGTGTTCAATAGTATAGTTTATTGACGGAGATACTGAACTCATTATTATTCCGTCAATATCGGAAAAACTAATTCCCTTTGTGCTAAACAAATTTTGCATTGTAATGCCCATTTCGTCAGCTGTACGCATAACCTTAACGCTCATACGCCAAGAGAATATAAGTTCGTCACCATCAAATATACCAAGTTTGATATTTGTGTTACCTGCATCTATTACTAATAACATTTTTACCCCTTTCAACACTTAAATGTTTAATACTATATTAACTAACGCACCATTTATTTTAACTAAACAACTTAATTATTATTGGAACTTTTATCAATAAAGTTATTATCTAAATTATTTGTTTTATCACTTTCAACATTGTTAGATACACTACTAAAATTATTTACTTTATCACTTTCAACATTGTTAGATACGTCATCAAGATTATTTGTTTTGTCATTTTCAATCTTGTTAGAACCACCAGCAAAAAGATTATCGCTTTTAATTGCATTATTTTCTATGTTGTCTAAATTATTATCCTTTTTAATCTCATAATTATTGCATATGTTATCAAGATTATCTCTTTCATTCACACTAACATTATTATCACAAATAACATTTTTTTCATTTTCTTGTTGCATTTCATAATCAATCAAGTCAGCCTCTGTCACAACTTGTTTTTGATTTTTCTTTAAAAACTTATCCACTGCAAACACAATAGGTGCGGAAAGCAATGGTGTAACAATTATTTCAACTGCAAAGTTTATTGTTATAAAGCCTAAAATAACTTCCTTGTTTATTATTCTATCCCCAACATTTTTGCCGTAATAAAGTACTAAAATCATTAACAAAACGAAAAAAGTATTAAATAATACGCCGAAAATCGCCCCTAAAGCGGTTGAAGTGCATTTTGTAGCATATGCATTAAGTTGTTTGCTACGTTTGCTATTTATCTTTTTAAAGCATAGTTCGGATAGCCAATAAACACCATACATTACTACGCCAATTAGCACACGTGGCATAACAGATACTAATGGATTTTGGAACAATGGTGCATTAAGTGACGGAAAAACAAACGCTGATGCAAAAGATATAAGTCCAAATGTTAGTCCTAAAATCAAAGCCGTCCACTTGCCAGCAATAATGCTACCAACTACAAGCACAATCAAAGGGAAAAATGCCATACCACCCGTTGCAAGCATTGTGCAAGTCATAGCTATCATAAGAGCTATTAGTATGCCGTTTAAGGCAATACTGCGTGATTTATTTTTATTCATATATACCTCGCTTGAGTTCCTAACGGATACCCATCTAGTAAAACATTTGTAAAGCATTGCCAATGTATTTGTTAACGCTCACTTTAGGTAAACAAGTTATCCCATATGATACATTATGTGTCGTCAATTTTGAGAGAACTCAAATTTAAACAAAAGCTACCGCTTTTTGCTTGATAAATCAAGCTTGACACAATTTGAATTACTTTAGGTATTACTTTACTCGTACATTTTACCACAAAAATTTAAAATATACAATTATTTTTTATGCCATTTTATAGCAAATTTTCAAATTGTACTATTTTTTATATCCGCATTTATTATTTTGAGCCAAAAACTCATATCTCAACCATTACACATATATGTTTGATTATTATAGACAAATAACCTTACAATACTATTAATAATATTCTACAAAGCAAAACAACTTGCTAAAAGCAAGTTGTCTTTTGTTTAAAAATATGAACTAAGTTTATTCAAAGTTATTTTTAATAAATACTTTAACATTAAAAAAATCAATTATAGTAATATCTAATGCCTTTGAAATATTATACAATGCTTTAATGCTTATGTCATTATGCTTGCCAGAAAGAATTATATCCAAATACTCACGTGGGATATTAGCTTTTTCAGCTAATTCCTTTTTTGTTAAATTAAATTCTTTCATTAAACTCTTTACTCTATCCGCAATCGCTTTGCAAAAATCCATAGTTACCTCCTTTGTAATTTAAATAATTGTAAATATTGATATTATTAATATACATAGTTTTACTATTAATGTCAAGAAATAAATAGTAGCAATATGTATATTTATCAATTGCATATTGTAAAATAATACTATGGAAAAAGAATTTATACAAAATAGATATGCCATTATACGTAATGCACATAATATATCTGCAAGAAAACTAAGTTTTGAACTTGGCCAAAGTTCAGAATATATTAATCAAATAGAAAATGGAAACAATTTACCTTCCATTGAAGGTTTATTAAATTTTTGTGATTATTTTAATATAACGCCTAGTGAATTTTTTGACACAAACGTAGAATATCCTATTGAATTTAAAGAATTATTAAAAGAGCTTAACAAA
The DNA here is from genome assembly GCA_910584035.1 of uncultured Christensenella sp. Classification (GTDB taxonomy): domain Bacteria; phylum Bacillota; class Clostridia; order Christensenellales; family UBA3700; genus MGBC100798. Next base: position 5,844 of record CAJTZR010000061.1, read on the forward strand.
TTAGATAAACTAGAACTTGAGCAAATAATGGCTTTAATCAAAACAATAAACGCTAAAAACCTTAACAATTAATAATTATTAATAACTGATAAAGGTAATCAAATGAGAAGTATTAATCAAGCAATTGCACTACGAATTGAGGAATTATTGAAACAAAATAATATGACAAGATATCGCTTAGCTCTAAAAAGCGGTATCACTCATTCTACTTTAAAAAACATAATGAACGATACTATCAAAGATAATTTAATGTCAACAGTTATTTTAATTGCAAATGGTTTTGATATTTCTGTTAGTGAATTTTTAAATTCGCCTTTATTCAATTTAGAAAATTTGGATATTTAGCTATCAATTTTAAGGTTTAACCACGATTTTCAAATGGTTTTTTAATAAAAGACGGTGTATAGTATACATACACCGCTTTTATTTTATCACTCAATATTAATTGTTATTTAAGAATCTTAATAATGTAATTAAAATTATAACAATTTATAAGTCATTCCTTTTTCAGTGTCAAATATGACTTTGTCATTTTCAATTGTATATGGCACTTGTTCCGCAGTATCATTAGTAATTTTCAAATCTGTTTGACCAAACTTAACTGCACATTTTCCGCCAATATTAGACTTAATTGTTAAGCTGATTACTTTTGAATCTTTCCACTCAAATGCCAATTCAAAATTACCTCTTGCAATTATGCCAGTTATTTTACCCTTAGACCACTCACTTGGTAATGATGGCAGCAATTCTATATATCCTAAATTACTTTGCATTAGCATTTCTGTAACACCAGCAGTGTAACCAAAATTGCCGTCAATTTGGAATGGCGGATGTGCATCCCACATATTTGAGTACAATCCAGATTTAAATAATTGCTTAATCAACTTATATGCTCTATCACCATCGCCTACTCTTGCCCAAGTATTAATACGTTGTCCCATTGCCCAACCAGTACTTTTATCACCACGATTATTTAGAGATACGACTGCAGCGTCCAACCACTCTGGGTGCAAATCCTTATTAATCAAATCACCTGGGAATAGTCCTAATAAATGAGATAAATGTCTGTGATTTTTTTGTCCTATTTGACCTAATTTACTCTCGTGATACCATTCCTTAATTTGTCCGTCCTCACCAATCTCAATTGGTTTTAATTTTGCAATTTTACTTTCAAGTTCCTCAATCAAAGCACCATCTACTGCCAAAACTTTGCCAGCCTCTATTGTATCATTGAACAATTGCCAAATCAAAGATTGCTCATAAGTATTGCCCATTGTTCTAGGTCCGTGTTCTGGTGAATAAGTAGGCACTGTCACAAGTCTACCACTATTTTTATCCTCTACCAAAGTATTTTTAAAAAACAAACTTGCTTCACGTAGCATTGGATAAATATTTTTTCTCAAATATTCCACATCACCAGTATACTCGTAATACTCATAAACATTTTGCAATATCCAAGCTGTCGCTGCAGGTGACCAACCCCAACTAAACTCCCAACCAGGGCAAGTCCAACCAAATGGTGTATTTTGAGTATGGAAAACAAAGCCATTTTCTTCCCCGTTTTCACTTACAATACCAGCATAAGTTGCTGCAGTTACTCTACCTGGCTCACGCAAACTATCTATATAATTTACAAGCGGATTTGCACACTCTGCAAGATTAGTGCTATATGTAGGCCAATAATTCATTTGCAAATTGACATTCATATGATAATCTGACGCCCAAGGTGGATTGTTTCGGTTATTCCAAAGTCCTTGCAAGTTTGACGGCAAAATATCAGTCTTTCGTGATGAAGCAATTGTCAAATATCTGCCGTAATTATACAATAGTTGTTCCAAATATCTTTTTTGGCTAGGTTGAATTACTCCCTTTTTATACTTTTTCAAAAGCTTATCTGTAGTCAAATCTGGTTTTGTCGCACCTAAATCAAAAGATACTTTATCATATAAAGCTGTATAATCTGCAATATGGTCTTTTTTCAAATCCTCATAGCCTTTTTTAACTGCTTTTTCCACAACTAGGCTAACTCTTTCCGCCAATTGTTCTTGAGTTTCACCCGTTCTGTAATTAGGATAAACTGGTGCATAATTTGTGCCAGCAGATACTACTATAACAACATTTTTTGCACCACTAACATTTAACACATTGTTTGTTGCTGTTACACCGCCAGCAGTTATGACATCCATTCTTGAATAATACATTAAGTCATTATCCTCTATCTTGCCATATGTACAAATGCTGTTGTCTTTAGCAACACTTATACCGCCTTGGCTAGATGGGAATGTCAAATCAAAATTCAAGCTTTCCTCCCCGTCTGCAACAAGTTTTATTACTAAAACTTTATCAGGATTTGATGCAAAATATTCCCTTTTGAAAGTTGTTTCAGCTCCTTTATAACTAACACCAGCCATAGCGTTATCAAGAGATAAAAATCTTTCATAATCTTTAGTCTTTTTAAATGCGTGGTGCATATTAATATTTATTTCGCCCCAACATTGATAAGCACCATAGCCATCTTCTTTGCCAACTAATTTATCACACAAAGCAGACGCTTCTTTATCCTTCCCCTCCTCAAAAAGCCTTCTAACTTCTTGATAATAATCATTAACGGTTTTGCCATTTTCGTCCTTTTCGGTTAAGTTACCGCCATTATAATCGGGTCTTTTTGATGATGGTCCACCAGTCCACAAAGTTTTTTCGTTAAAAATTATCCTTTCATTAAAAACTTCGCCATATATGCTACCGCCAAGCATACCATTACCAATAGGCAAAGTGTTTTGCTGCCAAATATCATTTTCTTTGTTTTTTGCAGATAAAAACATATTTAAGCCTAACGATTTTGCAGATTTATCAAAATTTATTTTCATATCAACATCCCCTCAAACAACCATATCGTCCGCATAACAATATATTAAAAAGCCTATACCAACACTAATTGAGGCAATTAGTATTATAGTAATAATTATCGCCACAATGTTTTTAGCTTTATTAGTCATAACTATTCCTTTTTGTTTTGCTATTCTTTAATATTTTAACATACATACTATACTTTGTCAATAGTCACCTATATAGTACAACACCTTAATTTTTTAGTATTATCAAAGTTTTTTACTAGCCATTATCAAAATAGATATACACTTTAGAACGCAGCAGATATAATATATATGTTTTAAGCAACACAAATAGAATAAGTCTAAAACTAAAAGGAATGACTCCAGTAGAATACTTAAATCATTCCATTTAAATCAATTTTACCTTTTTGTCCAAGCTTTTGAGTCCATAGCAAAAGTAATGGGTTAGTTTGGTTTAGTTGAAATAAATTAATTAAGCCTATTTAGTTAAATCTTAAATAAGTCAAAAACTTAGACTTAAAAAACTATATTGTTAACCGATATTGAATTAAGATATTTAATTGGAATAACAATTCAAGTTATTTTATTATACAACGTACTAATGGCAACCTTGACAAAAATGGCAATATTATAGTAATTTAATATGTTTTTATATTTTAATTACAATTAAGTTACTTATTTAATTAATATATTACTTAAATTTGTCTTAATTTATTAACTTAATAATTGACTTAATAAACAAACAACGGCTTTACTGCCGTTGTTTTGGTTTTGTATATATATTAAAAATAAACTAATATTTTCAATTGTTGTAATTAAATAGTTTTTTATATATTAATACTCAAGATTTTTTGCAAAGTAGCTATCTAGTTCGTCAATAGAAATTCTAATTTGAGCCATACTATCACGCTCACGAATAGTTACACAATTATCGTCTAAAGTATCAAAGTCAATAGTTACGCAATATGGTGTACCAATCTCGTCTTGACGACGGTATCTTTTACCAATACTTGCAGTTTCGTCAAATGTACAGCTGTATTTTTTGCAAAGTGATTTGTAAATTTCCTCTGCTTTTTCAGTCAATTTCTTTTGCAATGGCAATACTGCGATTTTATAAGGTGCTAATGCGTGGTGCAAGTGTAAAACTGTTCTTACATCGCCACCCTCAAGCTCTTCTTCCTCATAAGCGTTGCACAAAAAAGCTAATACCATTCTGTCAGCACCCAAAGACGGCTCAACAACATAAGGAACATATTTTTCGTTAGTAACTGGGTCAACATATTCCATATTAACACCGCTTGTAGTTTGGTGTGCTTTTAAGTCGTAGTCAGTTCTATCTGCAATGCCCCAAAGCTCACCCCAACCAAATGGGAACAAATACTCAAAGTCTGTTGTTGCTTTTGAGTAGAAAGATAACTCCTCTTTATCGTGGTCACGTAGTTTTAGTCTATCCTCTTTAATTCCTAAACCTAACAACCAATCACGGCAATAAGCACGCCAATACTCAAACCACTCTAAATCAGTACCTGGTTTGCAGAAAAATTCAAGTTCCATTTGCTCAAACTCACGAGTACGGAAAGTAAAGTTACCTGGTGTAATTTCATTACGGAAGCTTTTACCAATTTGACAAACACCAAAAGGCACTTTCATACGTGTAGTACGTTGAACATTTTTAAAGTTTACAAATATACCTTGTGCAGTTTCTGGACGTAGATATACTGTATTTGCAGTGTCCTCATTAACGCCTTGGAAAGTTTTGAACATCAAGTTAAATTGTCTTACGCCAGTAAAGTTGCTGTTACCACAATCTGGGCAAGCAATTTTATTGTCAATAATAAACTTTTCCATTTGCTCATTAGACCAACCGCTAATATTTATGTTAAGGTTATGTTTAGCAATATAATTTTCAATCAAGTTATCCGCTCTATGTCTTGCCTTACAACTTTTGCAGTCCATTAGAGGGTCAGAAAATCCACCAACGTGTCCACTAGCTACCCATACATTTGGATTCATTAAAATTGCACAGTCCAAACCAGTGTTAAGTGGTTGTTCTGTAACAAATTTTTTCCACCACGCTTTTTTAACGTTATTCTTTAGCTCTACGCCAAGCGGACCATAGTCCCAAGTATTTGCAAGACCACCATATATCTCACTGCCTGAAAATACAAAACCTCTTGACTTACACAAAGCAACTAGTTTGTCCATTGTTAGTTGTGCCATAAAATACCTCTTATTATCAATTAATATATATAGAATAATATAAATCTTAAAATTTGTCAAGCAACAGTAACACTTTTAAAAAAATATGCGTA
>CAJTZR010000062.1 GCA_910584035.1 uncultured Christensenella sp.
TATGGAAAAACTTACATCTGACAGAAGTTTACACTGCGGTGGTGTTTCTGCTGGTGATATGTTGATAACTATTTCAAGAATGGATGAATTTACTAGCAAATATAGCGTTGTAGGTCCTGCTATTTATGCAGTTATCAAAGCAGATGGTTACTTGTTTGTAGGTTTAACAGATTACTTGATTAACACAATTGCAGGTATTTCCATTGCAGGTGCTGTAGGTTGGATTAACTTAAACTTAAACATCAAACAAACTATTAAAGATTTAGTTGGTGATGTGTTTGTATCTACAGCAGATGAGGGGGGCAATAACGTTCAAACAACTGGTGAAAAGGAACTTAACGAATTGTTTAGTAACCTTGACGCAATGTCATTGCTAAACGGCATTACATTAACAATGTATGACGTTAAAAATATTAGAATTAATGTTGAACTAAATTCTGGTAATTTCAATAAATTGGTTAAAGATTTATTTGGTGCTTTAAGAGGTTTAAAACTTAGCCTTGCTGGTGCAAATGTTACCGTTGGTAACTTGAACTACACTCCAGAAGATGGCTTAGCATTTAATGATAGAATTTGGAGCAACTTGATTAGACCAATCGTTGAAGGTGCTGCAGGTGGTTTAGGTATCCCAGGATTTTTAGTAAATGCAGCATTGAATGGTGATATTCAATACAACATTAAGGACTTGTTATCAAGACTACTACCATTACCAGCATTTGGTGAGGGTGAATTGAACGCAAATGTTTGGTTGCTAAATGGTAAATTGGATAATATCCAACTAATCGGTTATGAGGCTGGTAACAAAACTGATATTCAACGTCAAAGATTTGAGTTGAGGATATTCAACGATATGTCTAAACAAGCATTCTTTGGTGATATGAATTATCTTGACTTGAATAATGCACAATTGCAATTACCATATGTAACTTTTGATGCAACTTTGGATACTGAAGCTGAATTCCTAAGTCAATTTATGAACAAGGCTTACAGACCAGATAAAGGATATATGTACTACTATGCTGATAGACAACAATATGCTGGAAAACCAGAATATTTGCTAAATAGCGATGCTTATGCAGATTGGTACATTACCGCATATAGCCCAACTGGCTTTGGTGCAGATGATACTCAAACATTTGCTGGCAACGGAGTATTCTTTAAAAATAAAGATAGAAACGATATGTCTGGCTTTAAGAATAATGACGGAAGTTGGAAATCTGGTTACTATATTGCAACTGGTAGAGCAAATATAAGTGGTACTCCAGTTACAACTACAGTAAAAATATACTTTGAGGATAGCAGAGAATTGCTAAATCATACTGACACTGTAGTACGTGACATTGTTGTACACGCTGGTGAAAGCTTGCCAGATACAGTTGTATTAGAAAATAAGACTTTGAATAAAATAGTTTATGTTAAAAAGTATCGTGCTGACGGAACACAAAAATTTGAGTTTATCGGTGCAACACCATCTGGCTTTGATGCAGCAGATTTAAGGGCAGAAGTTAGATTTATCTATCCAAACAATGGCGGTGCTAAGAGATTAATTGTAAACGTACATTGGGATAACAGACGCTTAAAACTACTTGACGGCGACAAAGCGGAAATTGATATTTATAATGCTAAAGAGTTTTATGATAATTTCTACAGCAAAGATAAATTGATGGTTGAAACTTTTGACGGCAGAAAACTTGAGTACGAAGTTGAAAGTATTACAGCTAAAGACCAATTGTTTACTGTGACAAATGGCGTTGTAAGCTACAGCAATATTAACCAATGGTACACTGGCTTTAAAACTGAAGTTAGAGTAAAACTTAAAGGTTATGATGAAACTATCGTTCGTGAAGTTGATGTTAGAGCTAGAAAAGCAACAGCTGTATACATTAATGGTAGAAATACTATCTCTCTAAATACTTTGCAAAGCAAGAACGATTTGCCTAAGTCTGCAATGGTATTCTTTGAGAATGGTGACTCTGGCACTTACGAGATTGTTGAGGATAGTTGGACTGGTGTTAATGGCAATTTGGGTGTTGCTGGTAATTATAATGTTACTTTCAAAATCAAACTTGCTTTTGATACTCAAACTGGCTTAAATACAATTGGTAATAGCCCTTATACAATTAAGTTGAGTATTAAGGATAGCAATATCAATTATGTAGCTCTAAGCAAAGATGTGCTAGATAGCGGTGATAAATATCATACAATCTCTTATATGGATTATGCAAGCGGTCAGTTTGAACAATATATCGAGAACTTTGATATCTGGCTAAAAACAACTAATAATACTGTTGTTGATTATAATGATACAATTAAGTATATTACTCGTTGGGAGCGTACAGGTTATGTAACTATATATAATTATGAGGACTACAACAAATTAAATGCAGATATTAAAGCATTGTATACTCCGATATATGAAACTATTAAAAACTATGACATTAATGTAGATGGTTCAGTTGGTATTAATGGCGGAAAGATAAAGATTTCTATTACATTGTATTTCCACCAAGCTAATACAAATAATACTGCCCCAATATTAAATAATGGCAATGCAAAAACAGCTTATATTTACTTTAATGTTTTAGCAAAAGGGCAATAAAATGGGCTTAAACTGATTTTTAGGAGGAATTATGAGAGAATCAGTAAAAAATAAAAGAAAAATAGCATTTATCGCTATTGCCATATTGTTAACAATGCTAATGGGCATTACCTTTGGACTATTACCAAATAGTCCAAAGGGTGATACCCAAGTTGGTACTGTTGGATATAATGACAATACGGTTAGCGGTAGTGAGGTGTTATTCGATGTTGGTAGTGAGATTGGTAAAGCTAAAGGCACGCCAAGCGGTACTATTTATTATGTTAATAATTCAAATTGGGACACTTATAAGAGATATGAATCAGGTACATTAGTGTTAACTGAAGACTTGAATATTACTTATAATGATTATGATACCTTATATTTCAAACCTATTTTAGATGGTAATGGTCATAAAATTAAGATAAATAGTCCTGCTAGTTGGAAACAACAACCAAAAGTTATGAATGGTAATGGAAGCAGTAAGGATAATGCGGATGCCGCCGCTATTGATGGTGGTACTTATGATTACTATATGGGTGCTTTTGCAAGTATAAATGCTGGTACTATTAAAAATGTTACCTTTGAATTAACTGGTGATTATTACCCAAGTTGTTACAGATATGAAGGTATCTTTGGCGTAGGTGGTGTTTGCGGTAAAAATATTGGCACTATTGACAATGTAAAATTGATTATTAAAAGTGGTGCTAAATTAAGAGGAATATATGAGACTACTCCAGCTGACAATAATGGTAGCAGAGCGATTATGGGTGGTATTTGTGCCAACCAATCTGGTACATTAACAAATGTTCACGTGGAAATGGAAGATAATTCCGTAATGTCAATTGACCATAAAACTGCTACTTGGTATGATAGAAATTATGAAATCAAAGATAATGGTATGTGTGCCTCAATTATTGGTGGTGTTTATGGTGCTTACACAAGTGAAACTGCTCGTAACAATACTTATAACCTTTCATTTACTGGAGCACAAACTTCAACAATACAAGCTTTAAATAGTGATAGAGCTCCATCTGGTAGCGGAACTTGGCCATATAATCAGCAGTGCTATAACAAACGTCTTTTCCAAGCTTATGGTTCTATAGCGGGCTTAAGTGTACAAAGTGTTAAAGGTGTATTTTCTCAATTTAGAGGTAAATTTGTTGTAAATAAGTTAGGCGAATTGAATGGTAACGCACACTTTGTAAGTGATTTTGCTGACAAACAATATTTAGCATTTGCAGGTGAACCTACTGGTTACTATCACAATGGTAGGAACACTAATGGAGTTACACCTAATTTAAATATGTGTACCGCTACACAATATGCAAATTATTTTGGTTTGTTTAGTACTAGTAGTGCTAGTGCAATGCGTTCTTATCCATCAACTGATGGTCAGTCACACAAAACTTCAGACGGAACTAATAATTCCTTAAATAGGATAAAATATCAAAATTATTACTTGGATAAATTTGGTCATATATCATTTAACTTCCAATACGTAGCTCCAACTGCTGGAAATTCCACTGCTGGTATGTTAAATGTTAAAAAAATTATTACTAATGGTAGTGGTCCAAATTCAAGCAAACCATTTACTGCAAATGATGTAATTTGGGATGTAACTGCTAAAGGTAATATTGATAATACTACTTACTCTGAAAATACAACTATAGCTGGTTATAACACAGCACTTTATGGCTATGGTAGGTCAATTGACTTTGTAGTTAAAATTGACAGAATGGACTATTATTTACAATTTACAACTGGTAAAAAGTTTAATAGTTTGTCACTAACCAATCAGCTTGAATATACTGGTAATTCATATGCAACAACATATCCATCTCAAGCAATAACAACTAATATTTCAAATGAGCTTACAGATAACAATGGTGATGCAAACATTAACTTTGGTTTAAATGTAAACTATAGGAAAGCAGATGGTGAAACAACTTTTGAAGATGGAACATCATTCTTGCAATATCCAAAAGAGGCAAGGACAATTGTAATTGTAGATAAAGACAATCCAGCTTTTGCATATTTTAATGCTGAAAGACGTGTTTGCATATCACGTATCACTGTAAATGATTTCCGTATTAAACCAGTTCAAATTCAGACAAGTGGTATCACATACGACAATGCTGGTTGGAGTGGTAAAGATGCTAATGGTAATGTTATTGGTAAAAATGTAACTATCAAATTCCCAACAACAAATGATAAAGCTGTTGAGGGTGCGGTAGATAAAATTGAGTACTGGAAAGATGGTGACGAAACACCTACAAGTGTTGCAGTAACTGGCTTTACATACGCAAATGGTTTTACTTTTAACATTAAGGAGGAAACTCTTAAATCTGCAGTGTTAAATGGTACTATCTACAAATTTAAACTTTATAAAAACAACAATCCAGTTGCATATGTTGATAATGCAGCTAAGGATGCGTTTGATTTAAAAAATAGCTCTGGTATTGGTGTAAAAATTGATACTCAAGCTCCAAAATTTAACGATGAAACAATAGCTTTCTGGAAAGAAACATTTAAAGATAAACCAGATGTATGGTATGGTTATGACTTTAAAAAAGCAATGAAATTTGATGATACATTTACAGATGATGACGGAAATGCTTTCGGTTCTGGTGTAAAAACAATAAGATTTGTTACTGTTAACGGAAATACTGAAACAGAAGCTGGTGCTGATTGGAATAGGTCATACAATGCTGGTGCTGGTTTTGACATTACAACTAATACATTCACATATAATACTGCAGCAAAATACAAAGTTGTAATTACTGACTGGGCAGGCAATCCAGCTACTTATGAGTTTACAACACAAATTGATATATTTGATTATACACAAATAGGAGATAAATTAACTGGTAAAATAGAATATGAAACTAAAGATGGTAAGTATACACCTGGTACAAGAGTAACTGAAACTGTAAATGTAATTGTAGATACAAGTGCAATTTACACAAATGATAATTCAAGAGGTTATGTAAGTTTTGCACCAGCTGAGAATGACCCTTATGCTTCAAGTACTAACAATACTACTGGTAATGCGTCATATAATATGACTAGCAAAAAATGGACTGCGGAGATTAAGTCAACCTTCAATCCTACTGGTGAGGATGCTAGCTTTACTGGTGTACAATACGCATTAACATTTAAAAGTAAGACAGTTGATGAAAATGGTAACAATTACACTGCAGTTTACACTATTGGTAAAATTTGGGTAGGACGTAATCCGATTGTACTTTTTGAGAGTGATATTAACTTTAAAGGCATAACTCCTGGAGAGTTTGTAAAAATTTATGATGGTAGCAGCAAGTTGTTCACTGCTGAAAATGTAGACTTAAAAAATTATGTTGATTTAAATTTAACTCAAAGCAGACTAGCCGATATTAATGCTATACTTGCTGACTATTCTACTATTACTTGGGATGCAAGTGAGTTGTATGAATATCTAGATATTAGGTCAATGAAATTCTATCAATCTGACCAAATAACTGACGAGGCAATCAATTCTAACGAGGGCAAAGCTGATTACTATTTAGTAGTTGAGATTTGGGCACAAGATGGTCAGGACTTTGCATTAGCAAGGAACAGATACACATTTGCAGTAGCTGATGATGGTGGCAATACAAACTCATATTACTTTGATGGTACAATGACTCCAATGAAACGTATTGGAATTAATAAAGTTACATTAGGCAGTGTGTCAATTAACGAAATGGTTACTAGATATGGTGATAACACTATTGGTAACTTGCCAGAGTTCAAGCTAACTGCAACTGGTTTGGTTGGTGACGATATTACAGCTGATTTAACTACTGTATTACCAGTAACATTTAGCGTAAGTGCATTTGATGGTTTATCTGAAAGTGCATATCCTAATGCTGGTAAGTATCAAGTTATTGCAAATGAAGTAAATTGGGTTAACTACAAATTTGATGGTATAATTGATGGTGATTGGGTAATTACCAAGTATGAGATTACAGACATTACTGTAAATAATGAGATAAACAGCATTACATCATATGAGGTACCAAACATTACAGCTACATTTGTAGATGCATTTGGTGTAACACAATACTTAAAAGTTATTTACAAAAATACTGATTTTGAGGAAGTTAAGTTTGAGCACGGTAAGAGAATGCCATTAGGAAAATACTATTATGTAATTCTTGTGGAAAGTGATACTGATGCTGGCATAGCACTTAATTATACAAGTATAGTACTACCTAACTCATTGATTGGTAACTTTATGGTTGTAGGTGATACAATTGTATTTGGTGAGCATTTTGGGTTCCGTAACTGGAATGAAAACACTGGTAGAATTGAATTGACATTCAAAAATGGTTTTTATGACATTAAGGAGTTAATTGATTACTACGATTCAGGTTTAAGAGGTAGAATTAAAATATACTACGGCTTTGACCAATTTGACACTACAACTGTAAATGAGGTTGGTAGTTACTTTGTAAGAGTTGTAATTGACGCAAATGACAGATATGCGGAGTTTGAGGACACATTCAGTGTATATGTGGGTAAAGCTACTGTTACAACTAGTGTGAATGATTTAGTTCCACCAGCTAATTTGACATATGACAACAAAGTACACGCTTTGACATCTGACAATATTAGTGACGAGTTGAAAACAACTTTGAACGGATATTTAACTGATGAAGAGAAAAAACTTGGTGATTACAAAGCTAACTTTGAGTTTGAGTTTAAATATTCACGTGGAATAAACAACGATTTTGACCCAAGCAAGATTATTGATGCTGGCGAGTATGGTGTTACAATGACTATTACTGGCAAGAACATTGAAAACATTGTAATTAAGAGTGAATATGAAATTGCAAAACTTGATTTAAGTGTAGAGTTTGACTTTACTAAACTTGACAGCAGTATTACTGTTGAGGAAAACACAGACCCTAACAAGAACTTTGCATATAAATTGACAAAGACATTTGACACTAAAGGTGTTAATGTTAAAGTTAAAGATAGCTTCTTAAGCAAACTTACTGAGCTTACTGCTAATCACGATTGGACAAATCACAGCTTTGACTCTAACGATTTTGCAAATGCTGGTACACACCACGCAGTATACAAGTTTGAGGGTATACTTGACAATCCTTGCATTAATTTAATTAACAATGTTGTTGAGGTACAAATTAATAAAGCAGTTGTTAAACTTGACTTAAATGGTGTAAATATTGACACTACATATGATAAACTTGTTAATGGTGAGATTAGTACTCAATTAAAATATGAGGACCTTGCAAAAATAAGAGATTTAGGTGTTAATTTAGATGAGATTAAGTTAAACATTAATAAATATATTACTTCACAAGCTGTTGTAAACATTACTGATTTAAGTGATGAGAATAATCCAATAGTTGGTGTTAAAGTAGTAAAAGCAAATGATAGAGCATACGAGATTAAAGTAGAGCTTGACCATAGGAACGTAGCTATTTCAAACAATATTATAAGCATTAAAGTTGCTAGAGGTAGCATTGATGTTAACAATATTGGTTTGGCAGCAACTTATAGATACAATGGTTCTGACTTAACTGAGGATGTTGTTGGTGACTCATTCAAGGTTGAATATACTGGTAGCGGTATTGTATTTGATATTAGCGAAAAAGGTATTGCATATCTTGAGAGCAAAGGACTTGCTATACGTGGTACTGACTACAATGGCAAAGTAGTTAGATTTGAGGACTCAGAACCTCTTGATGAGGTTGTTTCAGTAGGCAAATACAAATACCTATTTGAGGTTACTAACGAAAACTACAAATATGCTGTTTTGACTATCAACATTGAGATTGAAAAGAAACAAATAAGCGAGTATGTTGGTGTATTTGATACTAATACTTGGTACATTCGTGAGGGTGGTAAAGAAAAGTATGACACTACAAGTGACATTGCAGCTTATAGCGTACCAAACGATGAGGATAATGAGTTAGGTTTAATCTATCGCCGTAAATATGTTGGTGAAAATTTAACTAATGCTGAAGACTTTATGAACTTTATTAGAACTGGTAAAGATTATACTCAACAATTCTACTCAATGAGATTGCGTGACCACGATAAGCTAATTGCTGAAGGCTTTACTATTAAGTATTATTATAATGGTGTTGAGGCTATTGGTATATCACAAGCTGGTTACCACAAAGTAACAGCAGTTATTAGTAAGGGTGACCCTAACTGGGCTGACAAGACTGTTGAGTTATACAAGCTTGACGCTAATGGTAACTTTACTTATACAGATTCTTTAGTATCTAGTGATAGCAACAAAGTTGAGTATAAGAGAAATAAAGTTGTTATGACTTTGGATGTTGCAAAAGCAGAGTTACAAGAAGAGGTTGACATTATTTCAAAACAACTTCAACTTGAGCCTATAACTAAAGAATATAAAAACGAAGCTGTATCTACTGGGTATACTGACGAGCAAAAACGTATCTTGCAAAATAAGATGTACAGACCACTAATTTCTGGTAGTAACTCAACTTACGCACCTACTTATAATACTGGTAGTTATACAAATGCGGGTGAGTACGCAATTCCAATTTTATTAGTAATGCAAAATGAGCTTAACGAGAATGACCCTAACTACGAGCAAGCAGAAATGGAAACATCAATTACTATTAGTCCTATTAAAGTTGATATTTTCTTTGAGTATGATGAAAAATTCAAGGATAGTAAGGGTAACGTAAGGTACAATGAAGGTTCAGATATAAAAATTCAAGCTTATTACATTGATTTCTTTGGACAAAAGGTATATATTGATTCAATCAATATAGAGGTTATCAGTGGTTCTGGCGAGGAAATTGACTTCTCATCTCCAAAACGTGACGAAGAATCTGGTGAAGTATTGTATGTACCTAACAGATATCAAGCATCAGTAACAATTAACGATACTAACTATGTATTTGATGAGGAAGCAATGGATGAAAATGGAAATCCTGTAAATGCATTTAGATTTAGTATTAAAAATCAAAGTGGAACTACAAATACAGTATTGTACATTTTACTTGCTGTTGCAATCGTAATGTTAATTATTGCTGCATTCGTTACAGTTTATATGATTAGAATGTTCAACCCAGCTGTTCAAGAAATTGATGTTGACATTGATAGTGTGCAATAAGATAGAGGTTAAAAAGTCTAATTAAAATGCAATGTGGTTATAAACATAAACACGTAATGTGCATAATAAAAAAACGTGCATAATTAAAACTAAAAATGTGCATAATTAAAACTAAAAATGTGCATAATTAAAACTAAAATTTGATATAAAACAACAAAAGCCTTATAACCTAAGGCTTTTGTGTTTTTTATTTGTGTTTCAAATTTATCATTTTAATTTATTTTTTATCTGCGTTTTTAGCTTATGTAGTAACTTATGGTTTAATTTGTGTTTTAATCTATGGTTTAAACTTGCATTTAAATTTGTGTTTTAAATTGTGGTTTAAGTTATATTTTTAACTTGCGTTTTAACTTGCGGTTTATATTTACGTTTTAATTTGTAGTTTAAAGTTACGTTTTTAATTTAAGTTTTTAACATATGTTGTATTTTATGGGTTTTAGTTGTGGTTTAAATTTATGTTTAAATTTGAGTTTTTAATTTTGCTTTTTATTTATATTATTATGTATTGTAAACATAGACTTGTTGACAACCAAAAATATAACAATATTTTATTGTTACCTAGCACTTTTTATTTTTGTAATAATAACAATTTTTATTGTTAAAGATATACTATTTTTTATTATAAATATTTACTTTTTCTATTGACAAACAAGGCTTTTTTAGTTTGTAACTTGTGTCAATCTTGTACCTATAAGTAAATATAAAAAATTTTAATATATCATAAAAAATAAGTAGCATTATTCTTAAATATTTAATTTTTATTAGTACAATAATATAAAAACACAAAACAAAATTAAGTTTATATTTATAAAATGTCATTATTAATTTAATAAATAACTAATCAAATATTAATATGATAAATAACAAATTAAACATTTGGTCTAAATTTATAAAATATGATTATTAATTTAATATTTAAAACAAACTAAAAGATAGATACCATAAATAATAAATCAAACATTAGATTTGGTGTATATAAATGTGATTATTGAATTTAATAAAAACTAACAATAAATAAAAAAATAAAAATCAAACATTTAATTTTGTGTTTATAAAAGATATTATAAAATTTAATATAAACTAACAAAAAAAATAAATCAACATATGCTTTTGTTTTTATATTAGCACTTAATTGACAAAAATGGCATTTTTGTGTATACTATAACTTGATATTACTTGAGAGGAAATAGTTT
>CAJTZR010000063.1 GCA_910584035.1 uncultured Christensenella sp.
AGCCATTATGGCGCCTCAAACAGGACTCGAACCTGTGACACTTCGGTTAACAGCCGAATGCTCTACCGACTGAGCTATTAAGGCATTTCTTTGTTGTACTCACATAGTATAATAAAAATAACTCGCTTTGTCAAGTGTTTTTTAGAAAATTTTTAAAAATTTCAACATTTTAACTTTTATATAAAATTTCTTGTTTTACTTGGCTAAATTTAATATTTAAACGATATATTTTTTGTGTTACATTTTATTATATGCAATAAGCATATCATTGTGAACTTAATTTGAAAACCATTTAAAAAATGGTCGCTCATTTGACCATTTTTTAAGTTATTACATTAAGCATTATTTTCTATTTTACTAAACTCAAGCATTATTTGTTTTGTATGCTCTTGCATTTTATTAAATTGTGCCTCATCGTGTTTAAATGTTGGAACTAATTCCTTAAGTTTATTCACAACAGCTGTTTTGTCATTAGTTTGGCAAATCTTTTCCATTTCTTTTAAACTCTTATAAAATAATTGTTCGTCAATATCAATTTGTTTGCCAATAAAGATTTTATCGTTTGCGGTTTTTCTTAAACCTTCCTCACCCATAAGTAATTCTTCATATAGTTTTTCACCAGGACGTAAACCTGTAAACTTAATATCTATATCTACATAAGGAGTATATCCCATTGCACGAATTAAGTTTTCAGCCAAAGTGACAATTTTGACTTGCTCACCCATATCCAATACAAAAGTTTCGCCAGACTCTGCATAAGCACCCGCTTGCAAAACCAAACTTACTGCCTCGGGAATAGTCATAAAGTATCTTATTATATCTTTATGAGTTACTGTTACTGGACCGCCATTTTCAATTTGCTTTTTAAATAGTGGAATAACTGAACCATTTGAGCCTAAAACATTTCCAAACCTAACAGCTGCGAACTTAGTTGTTTTAGATTGTTTTGACATTGTTTGCAAAATCATTTCACAACAACGTTTAGTTGCACCCATTACATTTGTAGGATTAACTGCTTTGTCTGTACTTATAAGGATAAATTTTTCCACATTATATTTATCTGCTAGCTTTACAACATTGTATGTGCCATACACGTTATTTTTAACTGCCTCTTCTGGATTAGTTTCCATTAGTGGAACGTGTTTATGTGCCGCAGCGTGGAAAACAATTTCTGGATGATATTGTTTGTAAATTTCCTCTACTTTGTCATAATCTGTTACAGATAAAATTTCCACTTCAAAATCAAATTTGACATTACGTCTTTTCATTTCTTGTTGGATAGAATATGCACAATTCTCATAAACCTCAACAATTACAATACGCTTAGGATTGAATGTTGCGATTTGTCTACAAAGCTCGCTACCGATTGAACCACCACCGCCAGTTACCATAACTGTTTTGCCAGCGATATAATCACGTATACCTTTCTTTTCAAATTTAATTTGTTCTCTGCCAAGTAAGTCAACCACATTAACGTCACGCATTTGCCCTACAAATGAATCGTTTTCTACAATTTCTGCCAAAGCAGGGATAACTTTTACTTTTCTACCAGTTTCTGAACATTCTTTTAAAATAGCAGTACGTTTTTCACCTAATAAAGAAGGAATAGCAAAAATAATCAAATCTATATCGTACTTGTCACAATATTTCTTGATATTTTCAATTTTGCCAGCAACAACAATGTTATTAATACTACCATTTAATAAAGACACATTATCATCTAAAAAGCATACTGGCACATATTGAGAATTTGTTATATTAAGTTCATCTAAGACGTGATTACCAGTAAAACCTGCACCAATAATCATTGTTCTAAGTTTACCTTTTTTACGTTCAATCAAAGTTTTATCATACTTTAGCGTTTTTAAAGATTGATAAGCTATACGACCAAATACAAACGCAGATGTTGTTAAAAACATAAACAAAACATAAATTGGCAATGTATTACTATAAGATATTGTGTTTTGAGAAAAATCTCTAAAAGCAGCTGTCAATAATTTCCACCAAGTATAGTCAATAATACTAAAAATAAAAGTGGAGCAAACTATTGCCATAAATATTTTTAAGTAATGTCCTGGCTTTGCAAAATGCCAAACAACTTTATATACGCCAAAGATAAAGAAAAATATCACAGATAGAATTACAATTGCAAGGCTTGCAAGTAAAAGATGATTGAAATTACCAAAATAAATATTTTTATAAAAAATTCGTAATGTCAAAAAAAATGCTGTATAAAAACAAGCTAACACTGTAGCTATGTCAATAAATACAAGCATAATCGTTCTGAATATTCTGTGTTTTAAAATTTCTTTTAATTCTTTCATCTTATTAGTACCTTTACATTTTTCCTATTATTATTGCCAAACTGCTTAGCAATTAAACTTTATTCAAACTTTTATACTAAAGCAATACATAAAAAATTATTTATAAAAGTTACATTAAAAAAGAGTAATTGTTTCACTTAAAAGTCTCAATATTTACAACCTTAATTTTAAAACAACTAAATTTAGCATTTGACATTCATTAACACTAAAAGTGCTTTTAAAAAAGTTTGTTGTCATTAGCACTATAATATAAGTTATAAATTTATTTAAGTATTATTAATATTGTATATTGCTTTTTGAATAATGTCAACCATTTATTAATAAAAAAGTTATCCTAATACATCTTTAAGCATTAGGATAACAATTATTTAACTACGTTTTATCTATTTAGTATCGATTTTTGATAGGTTTTTCATATTTTTACTAATAAAAAACAAAATGTTATTTTTGTATAGTTAAAGAATAACTTATCTTAAAATATTTATACATCAACCGCAAGTTGTGCCACATTGACCGCCACCATTAGCGATTAAGCTACCAACCAAATCGTTAATATCCAAGTCCTGTTCCTTAACATATCTTTCCAAATCTTTAACAATATCATAGCTTGCCATAGGATTGAAAACATTAGCCGCACCAACTTGAACTGCACTTGCACCACAAATCATAAACTCCAAAACATCTGTATAAGTCATAATACCGCCCATACCAACTACTGGAATTTTTATAGCGTTGTAGCAGTCCCAAACCATTTTAAGTGCGACTGGTTTACAGCAAGGTCCAGAAATACCGCCGTGGTTATTTGACAAGATTGGTCGTTTTGTTTTGTAATTTACAACTAAACCGCTTAAAGTATTGATAAGTGAAACAGCATCTGCACCGCCAGCCTCTGCTGCCCTTGCGTTATCTGCAATGTTAGCAACATTAGGTGTCAACTTAACCATAAGAGGTTTTTTGCAAACATCACGAACTGCTCGAGTAACTTCTTCAACATTTTTAGGGTCTACACCAAGTGATGCACCACCAGCTTTAACATTTGGGCAAGATATGTTAAGTTCTACCATATCAACGCCATCAACAGATACCTTTTCGCACATTTTGATATAGTCCTCAATTGTACTACCTGCAACGTTAGCAATAACTTTTGTATCCACAGTTTTTAGCCAAGGCAAATGCTCTTTTAAAAAGTAATCTACACCAGGATTTTGCAAGCCTACACAGTTAATCATACCGCTTTTAATTTCTGTAATTCGAGGAGTTGGATTACCAGCTTTTTCTGCAAGAGTCATACCTTTTGTAGATATTCCGCCAAGCACAGATAAATCATAATATTGGCTATACTCACGTCCAAACCCAAAAGTACCAGAGGCAGTAATAATAGGGTTTTTAAACTCCACACCCGCAACATTAACTTTCAAATTACTCATAGTACAATATCCTCCAAATTAAAGATTGGTCCGTCTGCACAAGCACGCAAATATTTTTCGCCGTTTGCAGTTTTTACCTTGCAATTGCAAACTAAACAAGCACCAATACCACAGCCCATTCTACGCTCAAGTGATACATAGATTGGAATATCAATTCCTTCCATTTCCTTTTTAAGTGCTTTATACATAACTTCTGGTCCGCAACAAACTATCACATCTGGCTTTACATAGTCAAGGCTTTGTTTAAGCAATGATGTTACGAAGCCTTTAACACCTACACTGCCATCATCAGTAGCAATATATACCTCGCCTTTCTTTTTTAATTCGTCAACAAAAATTACTTTATTCTTGTTTGCAAAGCCTAAGAAAGAAACATATTGCAAATCTGGGTCAGCTGTAGGGATAGCAGGTAGTACGGCAACGCCCATACCACCGCCAACCATAGCAACTTTTTTTACACTTTTATCAAAGTAAAAACCATTACCCAATGGGAACAATGCTTTAAGAGTTTGTCCCTCTTTTAGTGTTGAAAGCAATTGAGTACCCTCGCCAACTATTGCATAAGATACTGTGATTGTCTTTTCCTTTTTATCAAAATCGGCAATACAGAAAGGTCTACGTAACAAATGCACTTCACTTGGCAAAGCAATATGAATAAATTGACCGCCACGAATATCACAAGGAAAATCTATAACTTGCAATTTAAGTTCGTAAATATCTTTTGCTACCTCAACATTACTTAAAATTGTAACTATTCTATCTCTTTTCATCATAACTCCTATGATTTTATTTTTATAATAAGTATTAAATATTTTATACTTTTTTGTTATAAACAACTCAAATAATTATTGTGTTATGTTTTAATTATAAAAATTAATAACAAGTTTATATTATCAAAAGTCCTAAGCAAGTAGCCAGTAGGAATATTTTCTAATTACCAATATTAATTCAAATGGTATTAGACTTGTTTATCAAATTAAAAGCGTTAGCTCTAGTTTAAATTTAAGTTTTCTCAAATTTAATGACACTTAATTTTAATATCAAAACAAACTAATATAATTAATTTAAATCTTGCAAAGCAAATGGTTTCAAATCTTTTTCTGTTTTGTTTAGCTTTAATGCTTGACACAAAGCCATTGCAGTATCAACGCTTGTCAAGCAAGATATTCCAAGTTCAACCGCAGTTCTTCTGATTTTGAAGCCATCTCTTGAAGATTGACGTCCTTTAGTTGGTGTATTGATAATTAATTCTATTATACCCTTTTTAGCTAAATATACAATATCACCATTTCTTTTTTCTACTAATTTATTTACAGCCATTGCGTAAATATCGTGTTCAGCAAGGAATTTAGCAGTTCCTACTGTTGCAAAAATCTTAAAGCCTAGGTCACTTAATGTTTTAGCTACTGGTAAAATTTCCTTTTTGAAGTTATCTGATACACTTATTACCACACCGCTATCGTGGTGCAAATTGATACCACTTGCGATTAAGCCTTTTAGCAATGCCTCTGGATAGCTTTCACCAATACCCAAAACCTCACCAGTAGATTTCATCTCTGGGCTTGCAGAAATTTCCAAATCTGGCAATTTTTCGCTAGAGAATACTGGAACTTTTACAGCATAAACATCTGCTTTTTTGTACAAACCAGTACCATAACCCAAACTTTGCACGCTCTCACCCAAAGCACATCTTAAAGCTAGTTGTACCATTGGCAAATTAGTAACTTTACTGATATAAGGCACTGTTCTTGATGAACGAGGGTTTACCTCAATAATATACAACTCATTATTAGCAATAATGTATTGGATATTAATCAAACCTTTAGTGTTAAGTGCTACAGCAAGTCTCTTTGTTACATCAATAATCTTTTCAGTCATTTCGTTAGAGATATGCATTGGTGGATAAACACTGATACTATCACCACTATGAACGCCCGCTCTCTCAATGTGTTCCATAATACCTGGAATCAAAATATCCTTACCATCACTAATAGCATCAACCTCAACTTCCATACCAGTTACATATTTGTCAATCAAGATTGGATGTTCTTGCTCTACGCTATTAACTATATTCATATACTCAACAAGGTCTGTTTCATTATAAGCAATCTCCATACCTTGTCCGCCAAGCACATAACTAGGTCTAACAAGTACTGGATAACCCAATCTTTCGCCTACAGCAATTGCCTCAACGGCGGTAAACACTGTATCGCCTTTTGGTCTTGTCAAATCAAGAGATGTAAGTACATTGTCAAATACCTCTCTATCTTCAGCGGCGTCAATATCCTTAGGTTGAGTACCAATAATATTATAGCCCGCATCACTAACTGCTTTAGTTAATTTAATAGCTGTTTGTCCACCAAATTGAACCACTACACCAACTGGTTTTTCAATTGCAAGTATGTTCAAAGTTTCCTCAACAGTAAGTGGTTCAAAATACAATCTGTCGGCAGTATCAAAGTCAGTTGATACAGTTTCAGGGTTGTTATTGATAATAACAGTTTTATATCCAGCCTTTTGCAATGCCCAAGTACAATGTACACTACAATAGTCAAACTCTACACCTTGACCAATACGGATAGGACCACTACCCAATACAACAACAGTCTTTTCATTTACTTTAGGTGTAACAACTTTATCCTCATATTTGCTATAGTAGTAAGGACTACCACCCTCAGCACCACCGCTTACAACATCAATCAAGCCATAGCTTGGAATAATGTTATATTGGTTACGTAACTCTCTAATTTCAATCTCTGCACAACCAGCAAGTTTTGCAATGTGTTTATCAGATAAACCAAGCACTTTATACTCTTTCAAAAGTTCTTTATTTAGTCCTTTAATACCGATTTTCGCAATGTTATTTTCAGCAAAAGCTATTTTTTGCAACTCTTCTATGAACCAAGGAGTAATTTGTGTAATGCTATTTATTTGCTCTACACTTGCACCCATTTTTAATGCTTGCATAATCATAAAGATACGCTCGTCATTTTTAATAGCGACTTTTTCCAAAACCTCATTTAAAGTTAAATCGCTAAACTTATCCAAAGTTGTACCATTTACATTTAGCTCTAGTGACCTAATAGCCTTTAGGAATGAACCAGTAAAATTATTACTAATTGACATTACCTCACCAGTGGCTTTCATTCTTGTACCAAGTATCTTATTTGCTTGAGTGAATTTATCAAAAGGCCAACGTGGGAACTTGCAAACCACATAATCTACATTAGGCGATTTATGAGCAAATGTCATACCAGTTTTACTACTTACGATTTCGTCAAGATTATATCCGATAGCAACCAAAGCACTAACTCTTGCAATAGGATAACCAGTAGCCTTAGATGCCAAAGCAGATGAACGGCTAACACGTGGATTAACCTCAATCAAATAATACTTATCACTATTTGCGTCTAAAGCATATTGAATGTTACAACCGCCCTCAATACCCAAAGCATTAATTATCTTAAGAGATGCATCTTTTAACATTTTTAATTGGCGAGGTTGTAAAGTTTGACAAGGTGCAACTACTACGCTGTCACCAGTATGTATACCAACTGGGTCAATATTTTCCATATCGCAAACAATTATAGCTTTACCAAACTTGTCACGCATTACCTCAAACTCAATTTCCTTGTAACCAGCAACGCTTTTTTCAACCAAAATTTGTCCTACACGTGATGCCTTGATACCAGCTGCGGAGATTTCTTTTAGTTCAGCCATTGTTTCTGCAATACCACCACCAGTACCGCCTAAAGTATAAGCTGGTCTAATAATGATAGGCAAACCATTTTTCTCTGCAAAATCTACAGCATCGTCAACTGTATTAACAATGACACTATCAATAACTGGCTCACCAATCTCAAGCATAGTATCCTTGAACATTTCTCTGTCTTCTGCCTTTTTGATAGTTTCAACATTTGTACCTAAAAGTCTTACATTATGCTCTTTCAAAAAACCACTTTCACTTAAAGCAACAGCCAAGTTCAAACCAGTTTGACCGCCAAGTGTAGGCAAAATACTATCTGGCTTTTCAATCTTGATAATATTCTTTATAACCTCTTCTTTAAGTGGCTCAAGATAAACTTTGTCAGCCATTTCCTTGTCTGTCATTATTGTTGCTGGGTTACTATTAACCAATACAACACTAATGCCATTCTCTTTCAATGCTCTACAAGCTTGTGTACCTGCATAGTCAAACTCTGCTGCTTGACCGATTACTATTGGACCGCTACCAATAACCAAAACTTTTTTAATCTTTTTATCCTTAGGCATAGTATTTCTCCTTACTAAAACACTTTTTATTAAATTTATAATTTGTAAAAACCTTAAATTTTACTAAATACCCCCGATTTTTGACGGGTTATTTCAAAAATAACACAAATTGCATTATTAATTTGCTTAATTATTTTTTAATTGCACTATTCAAATCTTCTTTCATATCAAGGCTAGCTTGTCTTGCAGCTTGAGCATAATTCATACCCTTATACTTATCCTTTTTATAAGCACACAAAATACCTCTTGAGCTGTTCACAATACCACCAATACCATTTACAAAGCATACAGCTAAATCTTCTGCCTTACCGCCTTGAGCCCCATAACCAGGTATCAAAAAGAAAGTATGTGGATTACGTTTTCTAATAATCTCGGCTTGTTCTCTATGAGTAGCACCAACCACAGCACCAATACTGCTATAGCCATATTTACCAATTAGCTCGCTACCCCACTTTTCAACCAAGTCTCCCATTTCCTCATAAAGTGTATTGCCATTTTCAAACTTTTTGTCTTGCAACTCACCACTTGTTGGGTTAGAAGTTTTTACTAAAATAAACAAACCTTTATCATTTTCCTTACAATCTTTAACAAACGGCAAAATTCCGTCACTGCCCAAATATCCATTTACAGTAATGTAATCACTATCAAATGCAGTTATTTTTTTATCGCCAACTTGCACACCACTCAAATATGCTTTACTATAGCAACCAGCAGTTGAACCAATATCGTTTCTCTTAACATCTGCAATAACTATCATACCTTTAGACTTTGCATAGTCAATAGTTTGCTTGAAAGCTTTCATTCCTTGATAGCCATACATTTCATAATAAGCTACTTGTACTTTTACAGCTGGTACAATATCATAAATATTGTCTACAATGTTTTTGTTAAACTCAAAAATTTGCTCTCCTGCATCCTCTAAGCTATTAACCTTTGCAAGCATTTCCTCTGGCAAATAATCAAGACAAGTATCCAATCCCACTACTGACGGATTGTCTGTTCTCTTAATTGCATCAATCAACTTATCAATAATCATTCTCTTTCCTCCGATTCTCTATTAAATACAACATTACCATCAACAATGGTTGTCATAACTTGACCTTTTACTCTGTAGCCATTAAATGGTGTATTTTTTCCTTTACTATACCATTTACTGCTATCAATCTCATATTCCTTATCTATATCAATTATAACAAAGTCCGCCAAACCGCCCTCTGCAATCTCACCGCAAGGCAAATTTAAAATCTTGCTAGGATTTTTGCTCATTAGCTCAGACAATCTGCACAAACTCATAAGTCCACTTTCTACCAACGCTGTATAACACAAACTGAATGCAGATTCCAAACCGCTTATACCATTAGGTGCCAAAGCAAATTCTCTATCCTTTTCCGCTTTTGTATGAGGTGCGTGGTCAGTTGCAATCGCATCAATCGTTCCATCTAAAAGACCTGCTATAATAGCTTGTCTATCATTTTCCTCTCTAAGTGGTGGATTTACTTTTGCATTGCAATCATATCCCAAAATCAATTCGTCAGTACCTACAATGTAATGTGGACAAGTTTCACAAGTAACTTTAATTCCTTTAGCTTTTGCCCATCTTACCAAATCAACGCTGTTTGCTGTAGATACGTGAGCAATGTGCACACTTGTATTCAAACTATCTGCAAGCAAAATTTCTCTTGCAACCATAGCTTCCTCGGCAACTCTGCTTATGCCTTCAATGCCCGCTCTAGTTGCATTTGCACCTTCGTTTGCGTGACCTTCTGCCAAACTCTTATCCTCAGAGTGGCTAATAACTTTCATTCCCAAACCATTAGCATATTCCATAGCTTTACGCATTAGATTGCTGTTTGTAACTGGCATTCCGTCATCACTTACCGCAACTGCACCTGCATTTTTCATACTTGCCATTTCTGCAAGTTCCTCACCTTTAAGACCTTTTGAGATTGCTCCAATAGGATATACTCTTGCAAGATTAACTTCCTTTGCCCTAGTTTTAATATATGATACTATATATTTATTATCAGTTACTGGGTTAGTATTAGGCATAGGGCACACTGCACTATATCCGCCAGCTACCGCTGCTTTTAGTCCAGTTGCAATTTCCTCTTTACTCTCAAATCCAGGCTCTCTCAAATGTGTATGAATATCTACAAAAGCTGGGATAATAACTCTGCCTTGTGCATCAAAACTTGGTACATCTGTAATTTTTTCAACATCTTTAACAATGCCACTTACTTTGTTACCACTTAGTATGATATTGGCGATTTCGCCATTAACTTTAACATTCTTGATTAGAAACATCTTCACCCTCCGCCATTAGTTTTATTATTGCCATTCTTACAGCTAAACCATTAGTTACTTGTTCAAATATCCTTGATTTATCACAATCAACCGCTTCGCCAGAAATCTCAACACCTCTGTTAACTGGTGCTGGATGCATTATTATCGCATTATCGCTTGCAAGTTTCATTCTCTCAGAAGTGATTCCATATTCCGCAAAATACTCTTTTATGGTTGGGAACTGACCACTAGTTTGTCTTTCAAGTTGAATTCTAAGTCCCATTACAACATCACTACCTTGTATTGCCTCTTCTATGCTGTCACAAACGATGGCACCCATTTCGTCAATACCTTTTGGCATTAATGTTTTAATTCCAAACAACTTAACTTTTGCCCCCATCTTTAATAAACCAAAAATGTTAGACCTTGCAACTCTGCTATATTTAATATCACCAATAATAGCAACAGTTAAGCCATTAATTCTGCCAAAATGTCTACGCATTGTAAGCATATCCAATAATGCTTGTGTTGGGTGTTCGTGTTGACCATCGCCCGCATTGATAACGTGTGCATCAACTTT
>CAJTZR010000064.1 GCA_910584035.1 uncultured Christensenella sp.
AGCACATATAAAGTTTTTGATAGATAAGGGAAGCATTTATTTGTGTTATAATAATAACCTTATGTTCCACGGCTGTATTCCTCTTGATAAAAATGGAGAGTTCTTGGCTGAGGAATTTGATGGAAAGAGTTATAAGGGTATAGAGTATATGGACTATTGCGATAAGGTAGTAAGACGTGCATATTTTACTCATAATAAAGACGATATAGCGTTTATTTGGCAATTATGGTGTGGTAATAAGTCGCCAGTGTTTGGTAAAGATAAAATGGCAACATTTGAGCGAATTTATATTAATGATAAATCCACACACGAGGAAATTAAGCAAAATTACTTTAATTTGCAAGATAATTCTGAAGTGTGCGACAAGATATTTGACGAGTTTGGACTTGATAAAAGCACTGCTCATATTATAAATGGTCATATCCCAGTAAAGCAAACAAAAGGGGAAAGTCCAATTAAAGCCAATGGCAAAATGATTGTTATTGATGGTGGTATGAGTAAACCTTATCAAAAAGTAACTGGTATTGCTGGATATACATTGACTTATCACTCATATGGAATGGGGCTTGCATCTCACGAGCCATTTTTGGGGAAAGATGAAATTGTTTCTAATGACAGGGAAATGTTATCTGTTAAATATGTGGTTTCTAGATACAAGTCAAGGATAACGGTTGGTGAGACTGATATTGGTAGTAGATTAAGAGAGCAAATTGCTGACTTGAATATTTTGGCGAAGTTATATACTGATGGTTTGATAAAAGAACGCAATTAATAGTATTATAAGCATTGAAATTAATAGTATTATAATATGTAAAAAATATATCAACTTGCATTTATTTATGTTAAAAAAATAGTCTTTAATTAATTGGTAGATTTTTATTTGAAAGTTATATTAGAATATAAAAAAGTATCTATCAATATGTAAATATATATGTATTATTGTATAACAAGTATTGCAATAAGAAAGTTTAATATAAATTAAAGATAATTTATATGTAAAAGACAATAAAGTGAGGTTAATTAAATTTATTTGATATTTGCTAAAAGGATATTTATTTAGCTTGAGTTTTTTAAGTTAGATTGTTAAAAATATTTGATAATAAATTGATTAAAACTTTATTAAAATTTGTTAAAAAGTTAAATAGTACCGATTTTCGATTGGTTAAAAATAAAAACACAATAATCTTTAGGTTATTATGGAGGAATTATGGAAGATAGTAGAGCTACTGAATTTACAAATAATATTGAGGAAGAAATTTTTACTAAAGTTGAAATGACTGATAAAAATGTTAATATTACAAGTAATAGTGAGGAAGTAGCTGAAACACCTGCTTTTACGCAAGCTGATTTGGATAGTATGCTTGAGCTTGGTAAAAAGTATTATTATGGCACTGATGTAACACGTGATTATAGTGCAGCTGCAAAAATGTTTGCAAAAGGTGCTTTGCTTGGTGATGTAAGGGCACAATTCAATCTTGCCAATTGCTATATGAATGGTGAGGGAGTGCGACAAGATTACAGAAAGGCGGTAAAGTGGTATACAAAGGCTGCTGAACAAGGTCACGCAAAATCACAAAACAACCTTGGTCTTTGTTATGAGAATGGCAAAGGCGTTGCACGTGATTATAATAAAGCAGTATATTGGTTTTTCCAAGCTGTAGAGCAAGGACATTGCGGTGCTCAATACAATTATGGTAATTGCTTCTTTTACGGTCACGGAATTGTACAAAGCTTTAAAAATGCTATAGATTGGTACATAAAAGCTATGAAACAAGGTGATATGAGAGCTCAATGCAAGCTTGGTATTTGTTATGAGAATGGTTATGGTGTAGAGCAAGATTACAAAATGGCAGTTCAATGGTATACAAAGTCTGCTAATCAAGGTTATGCAAAAGCACAATCAAATTTGGGTATTTGCTACAGCAAAGGCAGAGGTGTTAAAACAGATTATGAAAAGGCTGTATACTGGTATACAAAAGCTGCAGAGCAAGGATATATTAAAGCACAATATAATCTTGGTGTAAGTTATTTCCAAGGTCAAGGTGTGGATAAAGATTACGATAAAGTTTTCTACTGGTTTAAAAAAGCTGCCGAAAGTGGTGATATGGAAGCTCAATTTAACTTAGGTGTTTGTTATGACCAAAAACGTGGCGTTGAGAAAAATTGTAAAAAAGCTGTTTATTGGTATACATTGGCTGCAAAACAAGGTCTTAAAGAGGCACAATTTAATTTGGGTTGTTGCTATAAAGATGGTCAAGGCGTTGAAAAAGATGAGAAAAAAGCACTTTATTGGTTCAACAAATCTGCTGAACGTGGCTATGAAAAGGCAATTGATGCGTTGAAAGGCTTTAATGTAGTTTGATTTTGATAAATAATTTGGTAAAGTAGTTATGGATAAATTGGAACTTGCTGAAAATATTAATAATATAAAAAATAGATTAGCTTTAATTTGCAAAGAATGTGGTAGGGAAAATGACATAATTTTGGTTGGTGCAAGCAAAACAATGCCACAAAGCGTTATTGATTTGGTAGATAGCGAAAAATTGCTTGAGGTTTTGGGTGAGAATAGAGTGCAAGAGCTTACCGCAAAATATCGTGACGGGCAAAGTTTTAAATGGCATTTTATTGGAAAACTGCAATCAAATAAGGTCAAATATATTATTGATAAAGTTAGTTTGATACATTCTGTAGATAGTATTAGTCTTGCAAAAGAGATTGATAAACAAGCAAAAAAACATAACAAAGTTATAGATGTGTTGCTACAAATTAATATGGGCAAGGAAGAATCTAAAAGTGGCTTTTATATTGAGGAGATTGAAAGAGCAATTTGTGATATTTCAAAACTTGAAAATATTAATGTTGTTGGACTTATGGCAGTAATGCCTATCGTGGATAAAGCCAATACTATTCAATTATTTGAATGTTTAGGTGCAAAGTGGTTACAATTAAAAGATAAATACAATTTTAAATATTTAAGTGCTGGTATGACTAATGATTATGAGCTTGCAATAAAATATGCGGGTAGTAATATGGTTAGAATAGGTACTGGAATATTTGGAGTAAGGAGTAATAATGAGAAGGTTTAGAGATAGAGAGAATTACGACAATTACGAAAGAGATAATTTTGACAGAGATTCATCTTCAAGAGGTGACTCATTCCGTAATGCTGATAATAATTTTGATAGAATGTACGATTCAAGAGAATATTCTCGTGATGAAAACTCTCGCAGATTTGATGAACGCACTGGTGGCTATTCAAGACCCGATTACTCTGAGGGGTATGGATATGGTAACCAAGAAAGACGAGGTATGGAACGTGATTATGGTGACAATCGCTATTCACGCTATGAGGAACGTCCAAGACAAGATAACGGGTACTACAATCGCCCTGATTCAAGACCTAATGGTCCAATTGATAGTGAAAATAAAGTTGTGTTTTTTACACCTAAATCTTATGAGGATATTCAAAATTTAATTGATAGCCTTAAGAAAAAGCAATCTTTGATTGTTGATGTATCCGATTTAGATGCAAAAAATACTCAAAGATATTTGGACTTTTTAAGCGGTGCAATTTATGCACTTAATGGCTCTTACCAAAAGATTGATAATAAAAAATTCTATTTTGCACCTCAAGGGGTATCAATTACTATACCTTTTGACTTGAGGCAAAAAAAGGAGTAGCATATGGTAGCAATATTATTAGAAGTTGGACTTTTTGCTTTATTATTATTTATAGATTTATTTTCAAAAGGAATGTTAGAACCCTTTCTTAATGCAGCGGGCGGACATTATTCTTTGATTGATGGAATTTTAAGTTTTAGTTGGGTTACAAACCCTGGTGCATCTTTTGGTGTTTTAAGTGGCAAACAAGGTTTTTTGATTGCTATATCTGTAATCGTCATTATTGCTTTGATAGTTGGACTTGTGCTTACTGACGAAAAACCACGTTTGTTAAGATATGGTGTAATTACCATTTTGGCTGGTGCAATGGGTAATTTAGTTGACCGTATTGCGTTTGGTGAAGTAAGAGATTTTATTGAATATACTTTCTTTGAAACTTGGTTTAACTACAATTTCCCAATTGGAAATATTGCAGATATTTTCTGCTTAGTTGGTGTGTTAATGATATTAGTTTACCTATTGTTTGAGTACAGAGAGGGAGATATATCTTGGCGACACAAAAGGCTATTATTATGGCGAAGCAAAAAGTAATTATAAATTTGGAAAACACTCAAAAAATACAAAATTCCAATGTTGCTAGTAATTTGTCAGTTATTGAAAATAAAATAATAACTTGTGATATAAATGAGGAAGATAGTTCGGAATTTATTGCAGACAAAGATGCTGTTGGAAAAAGACTTGATATGTTTGTTTTGGAAAATATGGCTGAACTTACAAGGTCAAGAATTAAAAGCCTTATTGAATCGGGTGAAATTAAAGTTAATGGTGATATAAAAAAGAGTGGCTATTCTTTAAAAAATGGCGATTTGATTAGTGTAAATATTTTGCCAGCAGTGCAATTATCACTTGAGCCTTATGCGTACACATTAGATATTGTATATGAGGATAACGACTTAGCAGTAATTAATAAGCCTTGCGGAATGGTTACTCATCCAGCACCTGGTAGTCCTAAAGATACTTTGGTAAATGCTTTAATATATAATTTGGATAATTTGAGTGATATTAATGGCGTTATAAGACCAGGTATTGTACATAGATTGGATAAGGATACCTCTGGACTTATAATGGTGGCTAAATCAAACAAAGCACATTTGTCGCTATCAAGTCAAATTGCAAGTAAGGAATGTCATCGTAATTATATTGCTTTGGTAGATGGCGTGATAAAGTCTGACGAGGGCGTTATTATTGCAAACATTGATAGGAATAAAAAGGACAGAAAATTAATGGCAGTAAGTCGTGACAGCGGACGATATGCTGAAACGCACTATAAAGTTTTGGAAAGATACAAAAAGTATTGCCTAGTTGAGTATGAGCTAAAAACGGGTAGAACGCATCAAATTAGAGTTCATAGTAAACATATTGGACATCCCATTGTAGGTGATTTGCAATATGGTGGCAGTACAAAATTGTATGACAAAGGGCAATTGTTGCACGCATACAAAATTTCATTCACACACCCACAAACTGGTGCGTTTATGGAATTTACGGCAGACTTGCCAAATTATTTTAAAGATATTTTAACTAAATGCAGACAAATGGTTTAAAACTTTTAAATATATGTAGAAATTGTTTGAAAAAATTGTCAGTATTACATTACTTTAGTATTTTTGTATAAAGATTAATGAAGTGTTAATATCAAAAAATTGATAGGATAATAAAAGATAAAAGTTTGCATTTTTTTACAGAGGTAAGTAATGGTTATTAAAGCTAAAATTATGGATAGTGGGGCAATGGATAGAGCATTGACAAGATTAAGTCATGAAATTATTGAAAAAAACAATGGTGTGGAAAATGTTGTTTTAATCGGTATCAAAACAAGAGGTGTACCTATTGCAAATCGCATTGCTGAAAAGATAAAAAATGCTTACAATGTAACAATTCCAGTTGGTGTGCTTGATACTTCTAGGTATCGTGACGATAGGGAATGTGATATTAATTTAACCGATTGTACAGATATTCCATTTGCGGTTGCGGGAAAAAATGTAGTGCTTGTTGATGATGTTTTGTATACTGGTAGAACAGTGCGTGCTGCTATAGAGGCTATTATCAAAAAAGGCAGACCTAGCATAATTGAGCTTGCTGTAATGATGGATAGAGGACATAGAGAGTTACCAATTAGACCAGATTTTGTTGGTAAAAATGTGCCAACAAGTAAGGCGGAAAATATCAAAGTTAATTTGCAAGAAATTGATGGTGAGGAAAGCGTTTTATTGTTAGGTAATTGATTTAGTATCGATTTTTGTAGTGTTTTATAGAATTTAAGGTGTTTTGAGGGAATTATGAGGTTAAAAAAATTAACTATATTGGCTGTAGTTTTTGTAATGACAATTAGCTGTATTTTGCTTGCGAGTTGTCAAAATAATGTTCGCAGTATGTATGAAAAAGTCACAACCAAATATAAAAATGGTGTAACTGATTTTGACAAAGGTTGGAGCAATTATAATAATGGTTGGGAAAATAATGGTGACACTGTAAATAAATTGTTGTCTACTACACCAAACGAAAGGCAATTGATTCACGCAGATAATGAATATTATAACTTTGTACATTTTGGTATGAACACTATGACAGATAAGGAATGGGGAGACGGCACTGAAACTGTAGACCAGTTCAATCCTACAAATGTTGATACTGACCAATGGGTTAAAGTTTTTGCTGATAGTGGTAGTAAAGGTGTTATTTTTACAGCAAAACATCACGATGGTTTTGCTTTATGGGATACAAAGACAACAGAGTTTAATGTTATGAATAGTGGTTATCCACACGACATAACTAGAATGGTAGCAGAGTCTTGTAAAAAATATGGCTTAAAGTTTGGGGTATATTTGTCACCTTGGGATATTCACGAACCTAGGTATGGAAAGGCTGGCGGTATTAATGACGAAAGAAGCTATAATTACATATTTTATCGTCAAGTAGAAGAAATACTTAATATTGTTGAAAGCGTTGGCGTTACTTTATTTGAGTTTTGGTTTGATGGTGCAAGAGCTGCTGATGCAGAGGTTGAAGCAGGTTTTGAGTATGCTTGGAATGATATTTATGATTTAATTAATACAAGGTTCCCAGATTGTGCGATTGGTAATTGCGGTAACGATGTTAGATGGGTTGGTAATGAGGCTGGCGTTGCTCGTGAAAGTGAATGGTCAGTAATATTATCCGATTTGCCAGCTGATAAACAACAAGATAGTGAGTTTGATGCTAAAAGGTTAGGCTATAGTTATGAGTCAAGCGATAGGGGTAGTAGAGAAACAATTAAAAAGGTAAGCGAAAATATCGCTGATTGGAAAGTTAAATATTACCCAGCAGAGTCTGATGTTAGAATACGTACTAAATGGTTTTGGCATAAAAACGATAAAGTAAAGTCAGCTAAAACGCTTGCTAATTTGTATATTACTAATATTGGTATGAATTCTAGCTTTTTACTAAACGTAGCACCTAGTACAGCTGGTATAATTGAACAGAAAGACATCGACGCATTAATGGGTATGAAAGCAATTGTTGACGAAACAATGAAAAAGCAAATTATGCCTGCTAGCGTTTG
The DNA here is from genome assembly GCA_910584035.1 of uncultured Christensenella sp. Taxonomy (GTDB): domain Bacteria; phylum Bacillota; class Clostridia; order Christensenellales; family UBA3700; genus MGBC100798. The sequence continues at coordinate 7,223 of CAJTZR010000064.1, forward strand.
TACGAGTGGTTATGTTGATAATCAAATTAAAGTAGTGGATAATTCCAGTCTACCATATGCAGTACTAAACGATAGTAACTATGACAAAGACGAGAGCAAGTGTTATACAAGCTATAAATTGCCAGATAATGGATATATTATGGACTTTTGGTTTAGTGATGTGCAATCATTTGGTAGGATAGATATTAGAGAGGACTTAAGATTTTCTCAACGAGTAGAGGCGTTTGAGGTTTGGGCAGTTGTTAATGGCAAATGGAAACTTGTTGCTGACAATACAATAATTGGTAATCGCAAGATTTTTGTGTTCAAAAATGCGGTAAAAACAAACCAATTACGTTTAGTATTTAAACAATCACGTAGCAACCCTTACATAAGGTCAGTTGAATTTTTTGAGAAATAATAAAAAATAAAGACGAAATTTTTTCGTCTTTATTTTATCCCATATTTATTTTGTAGTTGGTCATAAAATAAATTTATATGCGGTGGATAGTAGGTGAACGTAATCAATAATACTACAAACAAAATCGCCACGGCTAAATAAATATACCAATATTTAGCTACATATCCATTACTTATTATCTTGTAACTTACAGCAAACATCGCTATTACTAAAAAAATTGCAAGAGAAATATCAACAGCAGTAAAATTTTTACCTATTATTCCTGAATAAGTGTAAAAAAATGCTACCATTATAGGAATACAAAATACAAGTGGTATTGCTTTTGCAGTAATGAATACTTTGTTATCTGGTTTTATTATTACGTATTCTATAATACTAAATATTAAAAATGGATAAAAAATGATTTTTCCGTGTTCCCAAACACTTTCATTTGTCGCAAATAACCAAGCAATAATAGGTGACTTGTTAAGCCATTCATATGCAAAATGAAAGACAAAAGATAATATTAAACATAATAAAAGGCCAATAAATTCTGTAATTATCAATTTTTTGCTAATATCAATATTATTGCTGACTGCAGAATGTTCCATTACTTTCACCCCTTTTATCTTGAATTTTAATGCCAATACTACTTGCAATTTCAAAATATTCTTGCCACCTATATTCACGAATAGGGTAACATTTGTCATCTGTTAAAACAAGTAGACAAGGTGAGATATATTTATATTGATTAATCAAAAGCATTTGCGGATTTTTACATTCCCTAATTTTCTTTTTAATATTGCTGTGATAATTATAATATGCCATATTGTACCTACAATTATTAGTATATTAAACATTATTAACCTTTAAACATAATATATGCATATTCACTTAATCACATAACAAAAATACATGTTTTGTATATTATGACATTTTTTCAAAAACATTTATGATAAATTTTCCAGTTTTTTCTTGTTTTCGTATTGCATACTCGTATGCAATACGCGTTCCACTTTTACGGCTACTATATTGATTTTTCGTTTTCGGTTCATAATTTTTATTATAATAAAAAACACAAAAATTACTTGCGTCAATCATTTCTTGATTACGCTTTACATACGATGCTTTTCCCGCAAAATAAACTGAATCAGATTGAACATAATCGTCAAAATCTTTAAGATTAACTTTTTTGTTTAATACGTGTTGCATAGCAATTTCTAATTTTGCTTTATTTGCTTTTAGTACAGCTGATTCACTATGACAATTATAAACTATTCGCATTATATTGGTATAATATTATTGATAATATGTTACAATTTCGTGACACAAATCATCAAATTCGCTGCAACTACCAAAAATAAAACAATTTACATTATATTTAGTTATTAATTCCATTACAAGGCTTTCTAAATAATCTTGTAATTCTTTTGTAATAATAATTTTTCTATGACCAATAAAACAACATTTAATTTTTTCCATATTTTACCCATTTTTAAAATTTATATAAATTATAGCATATAAAAATAACAAAATCAAGCAAAAATATAGTTTATTGACTATATTTTGTGTCAATAATAATTTTGTATTAAAAATGTTATTATATAGCTTGCTGTTTATAAAATAGTTTATGATTGATTTTAAAAGTTTTTATAACGTGTTAAACTGAAAAATATAAAATTGCCTATAGCTGAGAGGTATGTTATGGATAATAGCGTTATTAAAATAAAAATAGGTCAAAGAATAAGAGAAACTAGACAAGCTAGAAAAATGAGCCAAGCTGATTTAGCATTTGATGCTAATATTTCTTTACCGCATATAAGTGATATTGAACTTGGTAAGAAAGAAATGTCCATAACTACTTTTATACGGATTATTGAAGCATTGCAAGTTTCTGCTGATGAAATTTTAAGGTCAGATATTCCATCAGTCAATAAAATTTATCAAAAAGAATTTGCTGATTTGTTAGGTGATTGTTCGGCAAATGAAACGGAGTCAATTATAAAAATAGTTAAGGAACTTAAAGGAATTTTAAAACAAAACAAGGAAGAATATTTTGATTAAAAATCGATATATAAAAAAAGTGGCGGTTGCCACTTTTTTAGTTGTATTTTAATTTGTCGTTTTAATATTATTCTTTATTACTCCAAAACTTTTCCAAACAACTATTAAATTCTGTTGGATTATCCATATTCGCACAATGTCCAGCATTTGGAATTATTATTTTTTCGCATTTTTCGCTGTCTGCCCATTCATTAACAATATCTAATTCCATTGGAATGTCATATTGTCCGCAACCAACTAAAAGTTTATATTCTCTCGCTTTTTTAGGATACTTATTTATCAATAATTGTAATTTAGACAAGTACATCAGCGAACTTTTTTTGAATTGCAAATTTAAATTATAAAATTCCTCTTGAGCAGTTGTTGTATATGCAGATATTTTTTTATTGGCTTTAGCAAACCATTTAATAGAGAATAATGCTTTGAAAATCATACCCATTTGTGCTTTAGAATTTTCTTTTTGTTTATCCATATCAAAATTATTAATATCATAACCACCAAAGCAAGCTAATGATAAAACTTTATTTTCATACTTATTTGCAAAATCTTGTATAAATACACAACCTAATGATACACCTACAAAGTGGGCAGAAGTAATGTTGTGTTTTTCAAAAATTTGGTTTATCCAGTCAGACATACTCTCTAAACTATCCTCTTTTTTTGTGTTGATAGAGTCGCCGTGTCCAATAACATCAATTGCTAAAATATTGTATTTACCAGCAAAATATTCAAATTGCTTATCAAACATTTTGTGGTTTACAAAAGCAGCGTGTAGAAATACTATCCATTCAGTGTTTGCTGTATCATCAATAAAATATGCTATAGGTGAGTTTTCGAGAAATAATTTATTCATATTTTCCTTTTATAGTCAATTAGTAGAATTATAAGTTAAAAATCATTGACAAAAATTTAACTTTTATTTAAGTTAATTTTAGCACTAATTTTTATAATTGTCAATATTTTAAAGTTTTTAAGTTAATATTACGCAATATATGGTTAAGTTAATAAATCAAATAACTTAAATCGTAAGTTTGTAATATACTATTAAGTGTTAACATTAAAAAGGGGACTTAATGGATAAGGAAATTAACTTTAATAAAAAGTATTTAATAGATATTGGTGCTATGCCATTTGCTATTGAGGGTGGCATTCGTAATCAATTTAGAATAATTGCCAATATGTTGCAGTTTGTAAAAGTTGATATTTTACAAAAAGC
>CAJTZR010000065.1 GCA_910584035.1 uncultured Christensenella sp.
TTATATTATCGGAAGCGGTCGCAAAGCACCCGAAAGGGTATTTTGCAGTAGCTGAAGGTAATTCAAATAGTGTCGGCTTGATTTATCAAGTAAAAGCGTAGCTTTGATTTAATTTGAGTTCTCTCAAATTAAACGACACATAATTTATATTATCGGAAGCGGTCGCAAAGCACCCGAAAGGGTATTTTGCAGTAGCTGAAGGTAATTCAAATAGTGTCGGCTTGATTTATCAAGTAAAAGCGTAGCTTTGATTTAATTTGAGTTCTCTCAAATTAAACGACACATAATTTATAAAATACAATGCTTTTTCAATTGTTTACTAAGTTTTTTAGCAACCCAAGTCATAAAACCTAAATGCCCTTTGCCTAGTTGTTGATACCAGTATACTTCAGAAAATAATGAGTACATTCTAGCTTTTAAGTCAAACATTTTACTTACTTGAACACATTTTTTATATTGCTTATACAATTTAAATTGTGGATACAAAATCATAGCAAATACTTCATATTCACTCTCTGCCCACATAACATTGAATGGGTCAACACAACCAACAAAGGTCAAACTATTTTTATTAACTAAAATGTTTGGTATCCAATAATCACCGTGAATTAATGTAGGCTTTCCACAATCGGATAGAATTTTATCCAAATTGTCATATGCCATTTGCAAAATATCAACTACCAACTTAGGAAAAACACCTTGTTGTGCAAGAGGCGTAATATAATCAAGCCTTGCTTTTGCAAAAGGCTTATAATAATCTATCCAATTATCAAATTGTTCACCATTTACTGCACCATATTTATTGTTATGCACGCTTTGTAAGGTTATCAAATTGTTTACAACATCTTTTGTAAATTGCTTTTTCTTTGCAAAATTAAATCCCCAATGTATTTTATCTGCAGATACTCCTTCTATATAGCTCATTGCCATTATATTGCAATTAATTTCCTCATCTGCGATGTGACAAAAGTAAATTTTAGGCAATTAAATATCAATTGCACTATTTATTATGTTAATATTTTCTTTTTCCTTAATCATTAGTTCTGCATAATTTGTAACTTTAATAGCAATAATTTTTGGTTCCCTATTTAGTTCACACTTGTATACCTCACCATTATCACCACTACCAAGTAATAAACATTGCACAACATCACATTGCATATACTTTGCAATAGCAATATTTATGCTTTTTAATTTATCATTCATAATTTCCCTCTTTACAATCTATAAAAAATCAAATTAGACATTTGTTATCAAAGCTAAATAATCAGCCATTAAATGCAATTTTAGCACATAAGTACTTTATTACACTAAATATTATCAACTTATTAAATTAAAAAATATTATTACTTATTCTTTAAATTTTAACTTAGAATAAATGCTATATCAAGAAATTGGGGCAACTTATGCCTCAAATGACTTAATTTTCTTTATAACCATCATAATTTTTGCTGTAATATTCGTTTTTAACTAAATTATGTTTATTAGTTACTATAAATGTTGTTCTGCACTCTGGATTTTGCTCGCCGTGCCAAGTCTTAATTCCGCCGTGGTCAGCAGTCAAAATAATTAGCAAATCTTCATTTTGGTAATTTGAACGAGCTTCAACATTTTTGATAACCTCATACATTAAAGCATCATTAGTACGGACTGCATTAACATAATGTTTGTTAGTGTTTGTAAAACCAGTATTATGTCCATTATGGTCTGCCCAATCGTATATACAGAAAATCACATCTTTTTCATCCTTACTTCCCTCTGTTATGCAAGACAATAATTTTTCGTGAATGTCATTATCATTAATTTTTAATTCTTCACCTTTTTCATTAGTATATTTTCCATATTCACCAAAACCATAAAATTCCATTGGAATGTTGTTATCTTTTACATATTTGATTTCATTTTGATATGTATCAGCGTGAGCGTCCCAACTTGCCATAAATATAGTATTATAATTTTGTTCAGCAAGTTCTAATATAAATGTCTTTTTATCCAAATTTTTAATATTAGTGCCTTTCTCTGCGTTTGGATTGTCTTTAACACCATTGTCAACACCCCAACTACCAGTAGTTATTGATGCCCAACCTGTGCTGTTGATGTAGCTTGAAAATTATCCTTGTTACTTCCGCCAGCGTATGCCATATACATTTTGCCACCCATAGTATCTACAATGTGATTAATTGCACTTACTCTAACATTAGGATTATCGCCAGAATAAATATCATTGCCATTTTTATCTAACACACCACTTTGTCTAATATTTACCAAAGTATCTGCTCTAGTTCCGTCAAAACCTAAAACTAATACTTTCTTTATTAAACCATTGTTTTCTGCCATATGTTCTTTAACCATATTGTAAACATTGGTCTGTGCTATGGCTGTATTACCCGTATTTTCCCAAAACCTATAAGAAGACACTTCCTCAAAATATTTACTATTATTACAACCTGTCAAACTGACAACCATAATTGCAAATAAAGATAATATCCCTACGAAAATCGATACTATTTTACTCTTTCTCATAATTCACTCAACCCCATTAAATATATTCTAATATTCAAAATTACTTTCTATACTCGTCCAAAAACTTTGGTACGCCATTATCAAGTCTTGATTGTTCAGCTAAAAATGCCATTAAATGACTTTCAATACTCATATTAATATCTGTCTTTGTTCTGCCGTCAGCCAAAGCTTTAATCAATTTACCATCACCGCCACCGTGTGAACCTCTTGCATCAGCACTCCTGCCAATTTTCTTTGTTTTTTTGCCATATACCTCAAGTATAAATTTAGGTTTATCTGTATGGCAATGCAACATACCTAAAGTACCACGAATAACAGTTTCACGACAGCAAGACTTACCACTAAATGCAGTCATAGTTAGTGTTGATGTAATACCATTTTCAAACTCCATTTGAACAGTTTGGTAGTCCACAACATCATTGTCAGATAAAAATACGCATTTGCCAAAATCAGTGTTTTTACAAGCCTCGTATAGCTTTGGAATAGTAACTGTACTATCACTCATAAGTCTTGATTGAGGCCACATATTTTTATACGCAAAAGAAGGCATTCCTTTTAAATTTTTTATGTAAAGTTTTTCGCAATCATATGGGCATTTATCTTTTGCCTTACAACCGCCCAAGCAATACTCAGTACAGCCCTCTGGTGCATTTTCCTTTTTAAAGTAGTTAAGCTTACCTATTGATGACACAAATTTACATTTAGATTCTGCAAGATAAACTGCTATATCTAAATCGTGACAGCATTTAGCTAGTATCATTGGATTTGAATCCTCACTTTTACGCCAATCACCTCTTACAAAACTATGAGCTTGATGCCAGTATGCAACATTCTCAATCTGTTCAATTGATACAATTTTACCAAGCACTCCACTATCCATAATCTCTTTGATTTTTTCATAGTAGCCAGAATATCTAAGCACGTGGCAAACGTCAACTTTAAGTCCTTTCTCGTTAGCAACTCTAGCAATATCAACACAATCCTCAATTGAGCAAGCAATCGGCTTTTCCAAAAGCAAATTATAACCGCTATTTAAAGCTTTTATAGAATGTTCGTGATGTTGCTTATCTTGTGTGCAAATAAACAAATAATCTGCCATTTTAGGAACTGCTATAAACTCGTCAATATTGTTGAACAATTTATCATCTGCAAGACCAAATTCGCATTTAGCAAGTGCTAATTTATCTTTAGATGTATCTATTACAGCTACAACTTCTAAATTATTTCTATTTGCAATATTTTTGCAAAGAAGTGCATAGTTTCTACCTCTGCCACCATAACCCAAGATTGCTACTTTAATCATAATTACCTCCAATAATTCCCTATACTAATTGTACATCAAATTTTTACGACAATTTTTTCTAACTTTTTATTTATTTTTTCTATCTCTTTAATTAAGATTTCTCTACTCTTTTTTGCTTTTTCCTTTTCTCGCTTATTATAAAGTTATTCATATAGTTAAATAGATAAAATCACGTATATTTTAATACATCCCAAGCATATAAGTCAATACAAAAAGTCTTAACTATCGCTTTAAAATCAATTAATATACATCTTATTTCAATTTTTCATACAAATCAAACTAAACATTATAAACAATTTGCCTTTTTTCATAGTTACCTCAGTTTAAATATTTACTATTTTTATTTTATCACATCTAAACTTAAATTTCAAGACTTAATCTTTATATTTAATGCAATCCTTGCCTTATATTTGACAAATGACACTTTTTTTGGTATGATATGTAAAACGATAACAAAACATAGCGATAACAAAACAAGAGGTTAATATGTTAAAATTTGAGGATATAGCTTTATCCCACAAACAACAATTTGATAAATGCGTTAGCGAAAATTTAAAACTTAATAGCATTAGTGATTTCAACTTTTTTTATTTATGGAATACAAAAAACAATATACAAATCGCCTTTATGGACGAATACGCAATTTTAAAAGGCGTTTGGGGCAAGAAAAAATACTTTTACTCACCATCAATCAAAAATGTTAAGGACTTTGAAAAGATTTATAAATTAATTGAGGAATATCAAAACGGCAATGATTTTTATTTTGCTGGTATTGACAAAGACATTGTTGACAATATTAAATGCGTACCTAATGGTGCAACAATTAGTTTTGATAGGAATGCAAGCGATTATATTTATTTAAGTAGTGATTTAATCAATTTGCAAGGCAAAAAATTCCATTCTAAAAAGAATTTTGTAAATTCTTTTATTAAAAATTACAAATATGAATTTATAGAATATAATGACAGCTATTATAAAGAAATTTTAAATTTATATGATAATTGGACAAAAAATAGCGAACATCAAGTAGATAAAACTGAAAAAATTGCTATCAAATGTGCTTTGGACAATTACAAAGAATTAGGTTTATTGATAGGTTTGCTTTTAATAGACGGCAAAATTGGTGCATTTAGTGTGTCAGCTATATCTGTGCATAATGTTGCACAAGTATTTTTTGAAAAAGCAGATATCTCCTACAAAGGTATTTATGCTATGATTAACAACTTGATTGCAAACAAATATTTTACTAATGTGGAATTTGTCAATCGTGAGGAAGATATGGGTATTGAAGGCTTAAGAAAGGCAAAACTAAGCTATAACCCAGCTATAATTTATGAAAAATTTATTTTAGAGCGTAAATATGAATAAACACGAACTCTACAATTTTGTATTTAATGATGGTATTGAATATACAGACTTTTACTTTAACAAAAGACGTAATAAAGTTGTTACCTACTCCAAACAAATAAAGGGCCATACTATTGCATTGGTAGGTTGCGTAAATATAACTTTAAATTCAAATAACAAAAGTTTAAAAGGTGTGTTGATAACTGGAGTATGCACAAGTCCCGAACTACGTGGTAAAGGAATAATGCAAGAGCTTTTAGGCGAAGTAATTGAGGATATAAAAAGCAAAGAATTTGATTTTATTCTATTATCACCAGTAAATGATAGTTATTACAAAAAGTATGGTTTTGAAAGTTTTGTAAAATGTGACACATTTACATTAAACTACAAAAAAAATTGCGAATATGCAGTAAAAACTGCTACAAAATTAGATATAAATTTGCTTTATGATATATATATGTATGTAGCAAAAAAGTTTAATAGCTATCAAGTAATAGATAAAAATATTATATTGGATATATTTGACGAATATGAACTTGCAGATACACCTATACAAATAGTTTACAAAAATAACATTCCTATCGGTTGGTTTACTATTGAGGATAATAATGTTACTCACGCAGTTTTAGAGGATATAAAAATTTTAAACAACATTGCAATGATTAATGGTTTTACTTGTAACAATATTAACAAAAATGGAAATAAAGATTTGTTCCAAATTAAATATTTAAATAACAATATTAAGCCAATGCAATTAAATGCAACTTTTATTTTAAATAAATATTAATAGATTATATAAAATAAACTTTTAATAATTAAATTTAGCAAATCAAGTATGAAATAACAATTATTTTCTTTATTTAAGCATTAATTTTTGCAACATTAGTGTGGTATTTGAAAAGCGAACAATAAGTTCGCTTTTTCTCTCTCCAAAATAAAAAACAACTAATCAAAGTTTAATAAAACTTAAAATTAATTATAATACCAATTGTGTTGTATTTAATAATCTATAATTAAATTTTAGACTATAAGTTATGTATAAATTGCTTTTTAGAATAAAAAAATAATGTATTTGCTTTTGCAAATACATTATTTTTCTTTATCTTCAGATTGTTCAATTTCATTGTTTTTTTGTGTCAACTTATCTTTTGCCCAAAGCACTAATGGAATAAGTATTCCTCCAATTATGTTACCTATCATAACTATAAAAGTATGTAAAACGATTTTGCCAGAAAAGCCATTACCGCTTAAAGCTGTTAGTGCAAAATAAACTTGGTTTGCAACAGAGTGCTCAACACCTAATACAGTAAATGTAAAGATAGGAAAAATAATTGCAATTATACCAGCAGCTTTACTATTTTTACAAGCTCTATATCCCAAGACAGCCATTGTTATAAACACTCCGCATAATATTGCTGATAATAATACGACCCAAAGTTCAGTATTAAGCTTTGTTGTGGAAACCTCAACTGCCCTTGCCATAACTGCAGGTCCAATCGCTGTTCTAAAGATTAGTAATGAACCTATCCAACAACCAACGCAATTACCTAAAAAGGCCAAAACTAGTTTGTACCAATCTTTATAGTTTGTATAAATCAAATCACAATTTAAACCAGTAAACAATTTAAATTTAAGCAAGATAATAAACACAAGACCAATTGTAAATGAAAAACCACCAGCAATTTTAAGCCAAATACTATTGCTATCAAAGCTCGTTATGTACAAATATGTCATACCGCCAATAGCAATCATTATGCCTGCTAAAATTGACAGCAGAAAAAAAGCTGTATCAACTTTTAATTTATTTATAATTTTTTCCTTCATTTTAACTCCAATTTACATACAATTATTAAAGTTTAATTTAATTCAGGTATTTTTACGCTTTCATCATCATAATAAAATTTATGCCAATATTGTTGAGAAGCTTTTACAGTAGTTTTTCCTACTTTTTCATTTACACCACAATAATCTTCCATTAAAATAAATTGAGTAAATCTATAGCTTTTGCCTACTTTTTCTATCTCGACAACCATTCTAGTATCTTCATTAAATTTGTCATAATTACCGCCAGTAGCTTTCTCAATTGCTTTAACAACGGCTTCTTGCTCACTTCTCATATCGCCAGTTAAAGTATTTATCATAATTGTGCAATAATATTTATCATCTTTCATATAAACATTTCTATCTGTTTTACTAGATAAATATTTTTCCTCTAACCAATTGTATTGGTGAAAGTCATTTTTCAATCTGTTAACTTTATCTGTAGGAGAATTAATGCCATTCTCTTCCTTGTCAGCATTAAATGATCCCCACGCAACTTTAGTAAAGTTAGCAGTTACTTTTTTCTTTTTATCAAGTTTTACTTTATTACCATCATTTCTAATATACTTAACCTTACATTGATTTGTGCTACTATTATAGTAAAACTCGTCACCATTGCCACTAGGCACTGACATTCCAGTTCCAGCAACTATATAATACTCATAATATTCATTGCCATTTCTTATGATTGTTTGAAATGTATTTTGATACAAATTCAAAGGCACTACAGATTCTGCTACACCATTAAAAGTAAAATCAACTTCCATTTTATAATTATCAGTATTTTGATATGTAGTATAAGCATCCTGAATTAGCTCATAAGCGTCTAAGCCTTTAACAATTTTCATATCCTTTTTAGGATTGTATAAAATTGTAGCATCACCAGGTGTTAAATTAGCACCACAACCACAAAGCACTGCTATCAATACTACAATTAATGATAAGAGCATTAATTTTTTCTTTTTCATTTATCTACCTCAAATAACATTGTTAAAACAATATTACAAATTTTTATTCCAAAAATCTTTTGTATACCAATTTCAAACAATGCCATTACATATCACGTCTATCAAGCAATGCCCTTGATAATGTAGTTTCGTCTGCATATTCAATATCTGAGCCAATAGGTATGCCGTGAGCAAGTCTTGTAACACGTATTCCAAGCGGTTTTATCAATCTTGCAATATACATAGCAGTAGCCTCACCTTCCACATCGGAATTAGTCGCCATAATAACCTCATTAACGCCGTCTAACCTTGCAAGTAACTCTTTAATACGTATATCATTTGCACCAATACCCATAAGAGGGTTAATAGTGCCGTGCAAAACGTGGTAAACACCTTTAAAATCTTTCAACTTTTCAAAAGCTATAACATCTTTAGGCTCTTTAACCACACAAATTATTGAATTATCACGACTTTCGCAAATTTCGCAAATATCTCTATCTGTATAATTTCCACAAGACTTACAATAATGCACATTATGCTTAACTTCTGTAATAGTTTTTGCAAAGTTTTCCGCCTCTTCCTCTTGCATATTTATTATGGAATAAGCATAACGAGTGGCAGTTTTTAGTCCTACCCCTGGTAATTTTGTAAACTCCGCAATTAATTTTTGTATAGGTTCGATATATTGCATTATAGTCCCATTCCAGCAAAAGCACCTAATTTAGCTTGACTTTCTGCATCGGCTTTATCTGTAGCATCATTAAATGCAGCTACAATTAAATCCTCAAGCATTTCAACATCGTCTGGGTCACAAGCCTCTGGCTTAATGCTAACTGCAGAGATTTTTTTGTCACAAGTCATAGTAATTTCTACCATACCGCCACCAGCTGAACCAGTTACCTCTGTTTCAGCAAGTTGCTCTTTTGCTGCCATCATATCCTCTTGCATTTTTTGAGCTTGCTTCATAAGTTGTTGCATATTGCCCATTCCACCACCAAATCCACCAAATTTTGCCATAATTATACCTCTCTTTATTATTTTTTCAATATTATATTTATTATTATATTTATTTTTAAACTTTACGCTATTTTTTATATATTATGTTATATTTTACCTTGTTAACTCTACCATTATTATTTGCAAATATTATTTACTAAACTAGATTTATTCTCTGTTAAATCTACCATTAAATTTATTAATAATTAACAATATAAACATATTTTAAATTATCAAAAGCTGTCCATACACCCCACACAAAAAGTTATATGGGAACCCCGATAAGCAGGCATTGCCACGTTTTGCAGTACTAATTTTAATTCAAATTGGAATGCTTGTGTAAGCTGTAGTATTACACTCACAATACAAAATTTTAAGCGGGCTTAAAATTTACTTCTCATAGTTTTTATTGTAAATAATTAAAATAACATAAATATCTAATTATAATTTATAAATAATATTACGATTTAATATTAACTATATCTTTATCAAAAAGTCCTTTAACATATGCAATATCATCGTCAATATTGACAATTTTATTGCTATTAACTACTTTTACGCTATTTACGCCCTCAAATTCCTCAGTGAGCAACTTTGTAATTAGCTCAAAATATTCTGGTAACAAAAGCGTATCTGCCATATTTGCCCTTGCTGGTCTTATGTTTACTACATCACCCTCTAAACTAAAATTATCCTTATTGAGTTCCGTAAGTTCACTATACAAAGCAAATTTTTTCATATCACGAGTAGCCTTAATCAAGTACCCACAACACGCTGATTTATTAAATGGTCGTTTTTTTTTAACCTCTGCAGTGTTACTTGCTACAAAATCGCCATTAGCGATTTTATCCTCTAACGCTTTCAAGCGTGTTACAACACCAGTCAAATCAATATTAGCCTTTGCATCTGCACATTTTGCGATACTTGCTTCAATTAAGGTTCTTGGCATACTACTATAACGCATATTACTCTCTACAACAGACATAGTATCAATGCATTGTAAAATTCTGTCATTACTATATCCAGTAATTGCTTTTAAACGATTAATAATTTCACTTGGCAGACTCAATGTCTTTGCACAATCAAATACATTTTGTGCAACAAATAGATTACGAAACATTTTAGTAATATCACGAGCAAGTACACTCATACTTTTGCCGTAGTCGGATAAGCCATCAATTAAAGTCAAGGCTGTACCAATATCGCCTTTAAGTGTACATTCCATAATATCCATAATGATATTTGGATTAGATTGACCTAAAACATCTAAAACAACATTATAGTCAATATTACCCTCACCATATGACACACACATATCTGCAATTGATAAAGCATCTCTGACAGAGCCGTCACCTGCCTCTGCTATTGCAAGGCACGCATCATCTGTACATTTGATACCCATATCATCAAAAATAAACTTAATTCTTGCTGCAATACTTGCAGTAGGCACAAGCCTAAAATCAAACCTCAAACACCTTGACAAAATAGTTTGCGGTAGTTTATGAACCTCTGTAGTTGCAAGAATAAAAATAACGTGACTAGGTGGCTCTTCCAATGTCTTTAACAAAGCATTAAATGCCCCGATAGACAACATATGAACCTCGTCAATAATGTAAACTTTAAATCTACCAACTGATGGCGGATATTTAACAGATTCCCTAAGTTCTCTTATCTCGTCAACACCATTGTTTGAGGCAGCATCTATCTCAATAATATCCAAATTATTTGGCTTTGCAAGCTCCAAACAAACATCACATTTGCCACACGCACCGCCGTCATTATGGTTGGTACAATTAACAGCACGAGCAAAGATTTTTGCAATAGAAGTTTTACCAGTTCCTCTTGTTCCA
>CAJTZR010000066.1 GCA_910584035.1 uncultured Christensenella sp.
TACTTTTAGAGTGTTGAATTATGTTAATACTTTTAATTTATTTAAGCCAAAAACTGACTTGTTTTGTTAAAACCATTGTGATATACTACTACAAGTAACAACCATACTAAGTAAATTTAATTTTCGTTAGAAATTTAAAATGCTATCTCAATACTCTCACTTTGCAAGCACTTATTGATTTAACAATTCAGTTATTTCGAAAAGTATTACGCAAATTTAATAATGTCAACAAAACAACTTTTTTTATTGCTATAAGATAATTACCAACAATAACTATGCTTATTATAAATTATATAATGTCAACTAATTGCAAATTTAACATTTAATACTTTATTCGCTTTGCCATTGTTAATTTTTACTTTTAAAATTTAACTTCCAATACTTCAGTTACTCTGTCATTGTTAATTTTTACTTTAACATTATCGCCTTTTTGCATTTCTGCATCCAACCATTTTTCTGCACCTGTAATCTTAGCTGATACGATATAGTACTTATCCTCAACTTTAATATACATTGAGGTTGTACCATCATACTCTAACTCTCTTATATAAGTACCAATCTTTTCTTCGCCACTTGGAACAACTGGCTTATCAATCACATCGCCTTTAATAGTTTCTGCATATCTTGCTTTTGCCTCATCTGGAGTATTGCCCGCAGCAAGTTTACTTGTATAGTCTTGAACATTAACAAAAGCATACATTTTGATATTACCCGCAGAATCTTTCAAAGCCATATAGAAAGTTGGAACACCTTGGAAATTTATCAATGCTGGGAATGATGCTTTATAACCAGCTGCTGCAACCTCTTGAATACCTTGAGCAGATTTCATTGCAGCTTGTTCTGTCGCACCAACCATATTATACATAGTAGTTTGCTTAGTTCTTAAATCTGACAAAACCATACCTACAATAGCATTATCGCCAGACTTTGCAGTTATACCAGTTGTGATATAAAATCTGTCATTATTGTAAACATAGTTGTAACCCGCTGTTGTATTATTAACTTCCTCTTTTGCAAACCAAGTATTAAAATATCCTTTTGAATACTCGCCCCAATAATTCAATTGTTTAAGTATCATATTATGAGATTGCACATTATCAATCCATTCTGGCACTTTATCTAAAGCATAGCTTTTGCACTCACCAGTTGTAGCATTCATAACAAGCAAACCAGTTGCCTCATCACCACTTGTAATACCAAATTTCTTTTTATAAATTACTTGAGTATAATAAGGAACACCATCATCATCTAGCTCAAAGCCAAGTTCATTCTCACGCAAAGCACCCATATTAGAAAAATACATTTTTCTCTCTGCATCGTGCCATAAATATGCACCTGGAGTGTACTTTAATTTGTGAGTAGTTACAAGGTCCGCCCTTGCATTAGATTCTGCTTGTGTAGCATCAACCAAAACATAACCTGGTGAACCACCTTCTTTTGCGGAAGATGTCCATTGGAAAAAGCCTTTAGGCTCCAATGCACCAACCCAGTACAAACTATTTTTGTAGTTGATTAAAGTATAGTCATTAACCTCAAACTGACTGGCATAACCACCACTACTTGTACCCAAAACTTTCTCGCCTAGTAAATCTGCAAAATATTTATCAATAATTGCAACTTTCATATCGCCGTCATAAAAATCGTCAACCTCTTCAGTAAATTCCTTAAAAGGTTCTTCAGCAGTGCCAGACTTTGTTTCCACACTAATCATTTGGTTATATGACTTTGCCATAAACATTGGTGTAGTGAAAATTGCCATACAAATGCACACAAGAGTTAAAACAAGTGCAATTCCTGCAGGGATTTTCCAACCCCAATGAACTTTCATAAACGCATCTTTTTTAGTATATCCATTTTTTATGTTACGCATTAAAAACACTACAAAAGGTATAGACCATAATAAAAGCAGAATTATAATAAATGCTCTAAGTCCTATGTTGTAGATTGAAAAAGATATCAAACTAAAATATATTTGCCAAAAAATTAAAAAGGCAGTAAATACGCCTAAAATAATCATAGCTGTTTGGAATTTCATTTTTGACAACTTGCCAATAATTCCGTCAAGAGGGTTAACCCTGCGATGACCACGCTTGTTTGGCTCACCATTGTTATTTATATTTGCCATAATATTCTCCTTATTTACAATCGTTAATTATAACTTTATTATTATAACTTATTTTAATAAAATAGTCAACCTTACATAGTGATAAATAAATTTTAGAAAAACTCTAAAAATTGCGAATAAAGTAAATTTTAACAAAAAAAAATTATTTATCATTATTTTTAATATAATTTTTACATTAAAATAGCGTTACCAGCATTTTGTAATAAAAGTATTCAAATAGCATTACTTGCTGTTTTATACAAGTTATGCAAAATATATATGTACTGCTTACAAAAATCCCCCACAAAATTTATTTGTGGGGAGAATGGATAGTTTAATATAGATAAAACTAATGCTACAATGCAAAAATCAATAAACGATTTTGTCCAAAATGCCCTTAATTTTTGCAATGATAATTCCATAATTGGTAATTGGTACATTGTATTTATTACTGCTATTAATGCGTGACATCATAAATTCCCTATTTTGCACGCAACCACCACAATGGACAACCAATTTATAATCATTCCAATTTATAGGCACATCCTTACCTCTTAAAATTTCAAAAACAATTTCCTTTCCAGTATATTTTCTTATTAAATTAGGAATTAACACACTACCTATGTCTTTATGTGACAAAGTATGACTACAAGCTTCCATAATAAGTACTTTATCACCATTTTGTAATTTCTCTAAACTATTAGCACCTTTAACAAAAGTTTCAATGTCACCATTTCGCTTTGCAAACAAAAGTGAAAAACTAGTTATTGGTATGCTTTGCCCAACAACATTATACACCATTTCAAAAACACTAGAATCGGTTATTACTAAATTTATATTATCTTTATACTTATTAAATATATCAGCAAAATTGTCTTTATCAGTTGCTATCGCAGTACTGCCTTTTTGAATAATTTCCTTAATCACAACAGATTGAGGCAAAATCAATCTATCTGTTGGAGCTTCCTCGTCTTGCGGAACACATAACAAAATAGTTTGACCTTCTTTTATCAAACCATCAAGCAAATTACTTGACATATTCCCCACAATGTTTTTTATTTTATTAACCAAAAAATCAATATGTGACAAATTAGCTACATTTATAACTAATTCATCGTCATTATAGGATACACTTTCACAATCAAAAACATTATGACAAACAATAAACTTTTTACCACAACTTTTACATTTGTTTATCCAAGCTTGTTCCATACTATCAACAAGCCCACCACATACAAGAATAGCAATATCACAAATGTCAAAAACTTGACTGACTTTTGAAAGACGTTCGTTTGCAAGTTCGCTATTATCGTCAAAGCCAGCAGTGTCTACAAGTTGAACTTTGCCAATACCTTGAATCTCCGTCATTTTAAAAATGCTATCAGAAGTTGAACCTTTAACATTTGACACAATAGAGATATGCTCCCTAGCCAAGCTATTAACTAAAGTAGATTTACCACTATTTATTTTGCCAAAAACACCTATAACAATTTTATTCATAACACAAATTTACCAAAAATACCTATCAAAAATCGGGATTAATTACAATCTAAAGTCTCTTGAGCCATTCTCTATACTTTTCAAATTAGCTCTAACAATATCTTTAACTTTATCGCTAGAGATATTGTTTATTTCCTTTTCTATCATATCAAAACCAACTACTTTTGTTTGTTCACTTGCATAGTCATACAAGTATTCTGCAAGTGTAAGCAAAGCATTAGGCTGACAAACATTTGCAATCGCACCACTTTTAACAAGTCGCATAAATCTATCACCAGTACGCCCCTCTCTGTAGCAAGCTGTACAAAAACTAGGTATGTATCCAAGCTTAAGCAACCAACAAACTACCTCGTCAAGAGTTCTATTATCAGCAATTTCAAATTGACTACTATCTCCACATTCCTCGTTATCGGAATATCCGCCAACACTTGTCTTTGAACCACCACTTAGTTGTGTTACACCTACTTTTAATAATCTTTCACGAACTTTTATATCCTCTCTAGTAGATATAATCAAACCAGTATATGGAACTGCAATTCTAAGCACCGCAACCAACTTTTCAAACATATCGTCACTTAAACCATTATCAAAATCGTTTGTGTCAATATCGTCCGCTGGGCGTATACGTGGCAAACTTATAGTATGCGGTCCAACGCCAAAGCTGGCTTCCAAATGTTCCTTATGCATAAGTAAACCAACAAAATCATACTTGTAATTATCTAGACCAAATAATACACCTATACCCACATCGTCAATGCCACCTTGCATAGCTCTATCCATTGCCTCAGTATGATAAGCATAATCACTTTTAGGTCCTTGAGGGTGCAAGATTTTATAATTTTCTTTATGATAAGTTTCTTGAAACAAGATATATGTTCCAATTTTGGCATCTTTAAGTTTTCTATAGTTTTCCACGCTTGTAGCAGCAATATTAACATTAACTCGCCTAATTGCACCATTTTTATGGTTAATTGAATAAATAGTATTAATGCAATCTAAAATATACTCAATTGGGTTAATAGTAGGGTGTTCCCCTGCTTCAATAGCAAGTCTCTTGTGTCCCATATTTTGTAAAGCAATTACCTCTCTTTCCAAACTTTCGCCTTGCAATTTTTTACGAGGTATACATTTGTTTTTTATATGATATGGACAATACAAGCAACTATTGACGCAGTAATTTGACAAGTACAAAGGTGCAAACATTACAATTCTATTGCCATAGAATTTTTGTTTTATTTCCATTGCCAGTTTAAATACTTTATTAATAATTTGCTTATCCTCACACTCTAAAAGTGTTATAGCTTCACGATGTGTAAGACCTTCAAATTTACTTGCTTTAACTATAATATCATTCAAATATTGTGTATTTTGTGCATTTTCCTTAGCGAATTCAAGACTTTCCTTAATCTCACTATTAGATATAAATTCTTCCGCAATGCTACTATTTGTATTATACATAGCAACTCCTTTATTTGACAATATTCAAATTAATTATAATGGTTGTCTACCCATTTTAACAATATCACTTTCAAGCTGTTTCCTTGCACTTTCAAACTCCGCCAATTCTAATTTCTTTGGATAAATTTGATAATTTTTTGCAAGATTATGTGGTGTTATGTTTTGCATAATAACATTTGCACCACCATTAAACATTTGATACTTATCCCCAAACTCACCTAGCGATGTTGTAATAGGGATATTGCAATTTGGTAGTAAAATTCTAGTTATCGCAACACATTTTTTTGTAAGTTCGGTATCGCCACAAGACATATCTGCAAGCGGTGTATATTTATGAGGAATAAACACTCCAATACCAACCATATCACAACTTAACTTTTGTATTAATTGCAAATTTTTAACAATAATTTCGTCTTTTTCATTTGGAAGTCCCACCAAAAAACCACTACCAAGTTCATACCCAAGTTCTCTAATTGCTTGCAAACATTCAAGTCTGCCATCAAGAGTATATCCATTATGCAACTTTTCATATAAAGTCTTATCTGCTGTTTCAAACTTTAATAGATATCTTTTTGCTCCAGCACTTTTTAGTAACTGCAATTGTTTATAATCAAGCTCGCCTAAACTTAACGTAATAGTCAAGCCATATTCACTTAACTTCGCCACACAGTCTGCAAGCTCATTAATATTGTAATGCTTACTTTCACCAGACTGCAAAACTATTGTTTTATATCCAATATCAAAAGCACGCTTGCCAAGAGTTGCTATTTCTGTTATATCCATAGCATATCTTTCAAGGTGATTGTTAGCAACGTTCAACCCACAATAAGCACAATTCCTATAGCATATATTTGATATTTCCAACAACGCTCTTATATGAATAATATCCCCAACATTATCCTTACGCACATTATCAGCAATACTGCAAAGTTCTTGTAAATTTTTATTTAATAAACTATTAATATCCATAAAACCTATCAAAAATCGGCACTATTTCACCAAATCTAGATTTTTCACTCAATTGCCCTTATTCAATTTTGCTTGTAATCTATAGATTGGTTTGCCTATACCAGTAAAGTATTTTTCATATTCAGTCATAACCTCATTGTCAATTGAGCTATTATGCAAATCGCAAGTGACATCATACAAGCCAAAGCCATTTTGAGACAATTGTTCTACTGAATACTCAAACATCAAAGGACTATCAGTCTTTTGAATAATATCTGCATCATCACATAAAATTTGTTTGTAAATTTTTAAAAATCTAGGATTTGTTAAACGTTGATTCGCATACTTTTTCTTTGGCCAAGGGCAAGAAAAATTAAGATAAAGCCTTGAGATACTTTTCTCTTTAATGTAATATGAAAGATTTGAGGCATCACTATTTAAAAATTTGACATTATTAAGTCCTAATTTAATCGCTTGTTCCATTGCACAAATTAAAACATTGCCAACCTTTTCAATTGCCAAAAAATTAATTTCTGGATGCAAACTTGCCATTTGAGTAATAAAGCCACCTTTACCACAACCGACTTCCAAATGAATAGGATTGCTATTTCCAAATACCTTTTGCGTATCAATAAATTTATATCTATCTATTTCTTTTAATTTATAAAATTCACTTTTATCATTAATTAAAAGTATGTCACCACAATTTGACATTCGTTCCTCTAAATGTTTTTTCTTTCTAAGACGCATATTATTATTCCTTTAATAATTAAGATTATATAATTTCAAGATAAAATTTTGTAATTAATACAAATAGCTTGCGAATATTTGCTAAAACTTAAACGCCAAATTAACAGCAACAAATACACTATTCATTTCCAAATTACTACAACTTAATTAATTGTATTCCTTTAGACACATTTGCTAATATAGTTATTTTATCACAACAAGAGCAAAAAATCAATTGAGTAAAAGTAAATTGCATAAAAAGGCTAAAATATGTGGACACTTTATAAACTTTGTGTTACAATAATTAAGAAAATATTACTACTAAGGAAAGCTTATGAAAATTGTTATTTTAGACGGCTACCCTGCAACACGTGGGGATTATACTTATGACTTTTTGAAAAAATACGGCGAAGTGGTATTATACCCTCGCACACCTTATAATTTAATTGTGGAACGTGCAAAAGATGCAGATATTGTACTTGCAAATAAAATTGTAATAGATAAACCTATTTTGGATAGTTTACCTAAATTAAAAATGATAGCTATGCTTGCTACTGGATACAATTCAATAGACATTCAAACCGCAAAAGAAAGAGGCATTTACGTTTGTAATATTCCAAAATATTCTTCTCCATCTGTCGCACAATTCACCATTGCTTTATTACTTGAAATAACTAATCAAGTTGGCTTACATAATGATAGTGTAAAGGCTGGAGATTGGGCAAATTGTCCAGATTTTTGTTATAACAAAACCAAACAAATAGAGCTTATGGACAAGACAATTGGTCTTATCGGTTATGGTGATATAGCAAAACAAGTTGCAGTAATCGCAAAAGCCTTTGGTATGAAAGTACTTGGCTATCGCAGAAGTGGTGGCACTGACCCTTATGCAGAAATTGTATCACTAGATTACCTACTAAAAAATAGTGACATAATCTCATTGCATTGCCCTCTTAACGCACAAAGTGACAAACTTATATGTAATGAAACAATTAATCAAATGAAAGATAATGTAATAATTATAAACACAGCAAGAGGCGGTCTTGTAAACGAGGCAGACTTAGCTCAACAACTTAATAGTGGCAAAGTGCTTGCATACGGCGGAGATGTATTAACCAAAGAACCACCCGAACATAACAATCCATTAATCAGTTGCAAAAATGCCTTTATCACCCCTCACCTAGCTTGGGCAACAGTTGAAGCCCGTGGCAGATTAATGCAAATAATGGACGACAACATAAACGGCTTTGTAACTGGCAAAATAATAAACAATGTCTGGTAAATAAACAACCTAGCTTAACAAATGTTAACTAGGTTGTTTTGATTGTTTTTCTTTAATTTATAAATTTAATTTATTTTTTAATTACTATTTATGACTCATTAAAAAAGTAAATATTAGTATTAAAAGGTATATATTCTAACTGCTATGTAATTGCTTTGCCAAAAACTTTTTTTCAATCTATCATTTTTTAATAAATTAACTAAACAATCTAAATTTTCTTGGCTAAAATATTTTTAGCTTCAGCTTGTTTTATATCATATAATTCTTTATCAATAGCACCAACACGTAATAAATAATCACCATAATCTTCAGATGTTTCCATACCTTCAGTAGCGACATCTTCTGATTTAGCAACTTTTTTTACAGTTTTAAACAACATTTTTAAATCATACAAAAAACTATAGTTATCTATATATTCTAAATCCAAATCAAATCTTTCTTCCCAAAGCAGATTGTTTCTGCCACTAGTTTGTGCTAGTCCAGTAAGTCCACCACGAACACTCTGTCTACGCATCGCATCTTCGCTAAAAAATACCATATCACGAACTAGTTGAGGTCTTGGACCAACAACGCTCATATCACCTTTAATAATATTCATTAACTCTGGCAACTCATCTAATGATGTATTTCTTAACATTCTACCAAATTTAGTCATTCGTTGCTCGTCTGGCAATAAATCCCCATTCTCATCTTTCTCATTTGTCATTGTACGGAATTTAATTAGAGAAAATACTTTGCAATTCTTACCTGGACGTTTCTGTACAAAAAAAGGATTACCTTTCATTTTTATCGCAACTAAAGCCATTAAAATTGGAAAAATCAATGTAACATTTAAAAATAAAAACAAGCATAATGCAGAACAAAAATCAAATGTCCTTTTAACAAATCTAGTCCAAATGTTTGCTTTTCTTTTTCCCTTATCGTTTTTATATGGATAAATATTGTCAATATTTTCTGTTATTTCATAATCAACTTCATTCAAATTCTCATTTGCTGTGTTCAACAACTCATTTTCGTTATTATCATTGTTTGAATCCATTTTTTCACTATTATTTTCACAAGTGATATCTTCCATATAAACTCCTTAAGCACAAATATGCAAATTTTAATCTACAGTATGAATTAATTATTTTTTACAATTTTCAAATAATTATTTGCAATATACTCAACCATATCATTAGTTAACAATGTATGCAATGGCAAAGTTATTTCATTCTCATACATTTTATATGCGTTTGGATAATCTTCAATTTTAAAACCAAGTGCTTTATATGCACTATGCATTGGCAATGGCTTATAATGAACATTTGTAGCAATACCTTGTTCCGCCATTTTAATTATAATTTCATTACGCTTGGCAACATCAATGCCATTAACTCTAGTCAAATACAAATGCCCAGAACTACTAAAGTCTTTACCAAAATGATTTAAACTACTTATATTGCTATTTTCAAAAATTTTATTGTAAAGCTCAATAATTTCTCTACGGCGAGCTAAAAGGCTGTCATACCTTTCAAGTTGTTTCAAACCTATACTTGCTACAATATCTGTCATATTACATTTTTGCCCAAGATATTTAATGTCATATTCCCACGCACCAATTTGTGTTTTTGCAAGAGCGTCCTTACTTTGTCCGTGCAAACTCCACAACATAAATTCGTGATACAACCACTCATTATCTAAGCCATCAATATGTTTCCAAGTAACAGCACCACCTTCTGCAGTTGTTAAATTTTTTACTGCGTGGAAAGAAAAAGAACTAAAATCTGCAACATTTCCAGCTTTAATACCATTTTGAATTGCCCCAAATGAATGAGCACAGTCACCCAAAACAATGATTCTATTATAAATTTCTTGCAACTCGTTTTTTGCTTTAAATTTACTTTTCGCAGATTCTACGATTTCAAAAAGTTTATTATAATCGCAAATTTTTCCAGCTATATCTACTGGAATTATTACTTTTGTATTTTCATTTATCAATAATGGCAATTTATTATAATCTAATTCGTAACTATTTGGTGCAGTATCACAAAGCACAATTTTAGCACCTACGTGTTCTATAACACTAGCACTTGCAGTATAAGTATATGCACTAGTTATAACTTCGTCACCTTTTCCAACTCCTAAGACTTTCAACACCAA
Source organism: uncultured Christensenella sp. (assembly GCA_910584035.1). GTDB lineage: Bacteria > Bacillota > Clostridia > Christensenellales > UBA3700 > MGBC100798. Next base: position 10,164 of record CAJTZR010000066.1, read on the forward strand.
TTCCAAACCAGCAGTTGCAGAATTCAAACAAACAGCTTTGTCAGTACCACAATAATTAGCAATCTCTTTTTCAAACTGCTTTGTTCTTGGTCCAGTGGTAATCCAACCAGATTTTAAGGCTTCAATTACCTCATTAATTTCAAGTTCTGTAATATCAGGTGGAGAAAATGGAATTTTTATCATAACTTTAAACTCCTTGTAAAAACCATAATTAAAAATAAATTAAAAACCTTAATACATTTATTACCAAGACTTTTCAACGCTTTTAATTATACCATAATGCAAAACAAAAATCAACTTATTTTCAAAATTAAGCATCTGTCATCATTATTAAATTTTAGTCAATAAAAAAAACTAAAACAAACATAAAATAAAAAGTACAACAAGATACTGAATTTTCAATATCTTGTTTGCTAAATATCATTATTCCATTTTTGTTTTTTATGGTTATTTTAATTTAATTTTAATTTTTATATCTTAATATAAGTCAATCCACTTATTTATTTAAATTACTTATAAATTTAAATAAAATCTGCTATATCTAGTCTACCACAAGCTGCTTCCCATAATAGTTGAGA
>CAJTZR010000067.1 GCA_910584035.1 uncultured Christensenella sp.
AAACTTTATATGTGCTTTTAATTTAGCAGAGCTTACAAAACTATGTATTAGCTTATTTAAAACTTGTTCCTCGTCAGCATTAAGCTTGCTTGTATCAGCTTTATCAATTGTTGGAAAGTCACATTCTTTCATAACGTAACCATTCCATTTTTTACTTTCAAAATCTATTTTGTCAAGCACAGTTAAGTTTTCCATATTGAAAGATTTATACTTTCGCTTATAACTATCCTCAACTTTAAACCTCATAATGCTGACAGCCTTTAATAACTTAGCAATCTTTTCACTATTATACTTAGTCTTGTAATTAGAAATATCACTATGTTTGTAATACTTGTCAACCAAATTATATATTGGCAACAAATTTATTGAATATCCGTCCTCAAGCAATTCCAAATTATCATATTTAAAGCAGTCACACAATACTGAAAGTATACAACCAGGGTCACCCAATCCTGCACCTATCCATAAAATGTCGTGGTTTCCCCATTGAATATCTAGAGAGCGTACTCCCATTAGATAATCAAGTATAATGTCTGCTCTTGGTCCTCTATCATATATGTCACCAACAATGTGCAAGTGGTCAATCGCCAAACTTTGAATAAGACAACATAAAGCTTTTAAAAAATCTTCTGCCAAATCAAGAGATATTATATTTTCAATTATTTCTTTGTAGTAATTTTCTTTATTAATACTTTGACTATCGCAATTTAATAACTCGTCAATTATATAAGCAAAGTTTTTTGGCAACATTTTTCTTACTTTACTACGTGTGTACTTTGCACTAACGCATTTAGCAACCCTAATTAAGTTGTAAAGCATTTTTCTGTACCAATCACAATCTCTAGTAGTTAGGGCAATTTTTTCATTAGGATAATAGATTAAACAAGCAAGTTCCGCCCTCTCTTTTTCTGACATAATATCGCCAAGTTCCTCATCAATTTTACGTCTTATTACACCAGAGGCTGTCTTTAAAATATGCAAAAACATTTCATACTCGCCGTGAATGTCGCTCACAAAATGCTCTGTGCCTTTAGGCAAATTCATAATGGCTTTAAGGTTAATAATTTCCGCAAGCACTTGCTTTTTATTTTTAAATTTTTCTGACAAACACTCGTAATACTTTAACTTGTAATTATCCATAATCACAATTTACCCCCGATTTTTAACGTGTTTTTACAACTTTATCAAATTATTCAAGTTAATGAATTTAAACAATTTATCCATTTTAACAAAGCAATCTTTTTACGCCTTGTAAAAATATTTTTGTTTCAAAAATTTTAGATAAATCTTTAAATCAACGCTCCTATAGCTAACTTAAGTTACTAGCAAATATCCCTATAAGTTGCGTACTCTAAATTTACAATAATCTATTAATTTAAAAGCATTTTACTTGCAAATTTTCCTATAAGGAAATGACTTTTATACAATGAATTGTTTTAGTATATTTCTAATACAATATTTTGTTTTAAATGTCATTCACCAAAAAAACTAATAAACTTATATTTATTAGAATAATAGTTAAATTTTTATTTAGCACAATTTATTAATAAAAAGTTCCAGTAGAAAAATATAAATTGTTAGATATTAAATTTTTCTCTGCTACAAATTTTTTCTACTACAAAATTAAAATATATAATTTTTGCATTGCCTAAGCTTAAACAAGTTATACTAAAAAATAGTTGAGTGCTAATTAATAAAAGCTTCTTTTACAAATGCCAAGCTTCTTGACAATCTAATATTTTTAAAAATCACCAAAAATATCTGTTGTCTTATCGCTATTACCACTACTTACATTGCCGTTATTAGCATTACTACTCTCACCGAAATTATTATCATTGCTTGTATTGCGATTAAATTCCTCACCAAAAACATTCCCAACATTATCACCAGTATTGTTATTAGGAGTTGCTTTTTGTTCCATCTCACCAGTTGTTGTATTAAATCTGCCATAAATAGTATTAATATATACATCGTGAGGTTTAACTCTTTTCTTAAGCACAAAATAAATAATTACCAATGCTAAAATACTACCGCCAATTAAGCCATAACTTATATAGGAAATAATTTTTGAATCTGCAAAAACATCAAGACCATTATTCGCCTTTGATACAGACATAACATTTACAAAATCTTCACTCTCAAATGCATAAACAACAGCACTGATAGCACTATTAATTTGTTTGTCAATAGTTTGCTTTGCTTGTTCTCTGCCACCAAGTCTTTCAACAACAATATTGAATGAATCATCACTTGTATATGCTATATTACTTTTTCCATCACTTTCTACAACTTCGTTTGCCTTAAAATTCATTGACAAAAAGTTTACTATATTAATACCTTCAGCCAAGAATATTTGACTATCGGCATAGTTAGCCTCATTGATATGAATTGCATTACCAACCAATGCTCCAAAAGCTGGGCTTAAATATGACGGCATATCCGCAATACATAAATTATTTTGTCTTGCAATATCATAAAAATATTTATTATGCTTCGTTTTTGCCTCACTTGAGTACATATAAACATAATCACCTATAGCATTCCTATCAAAGTTAACCATAAGCATAATATTATTTTTATTGCTATAATTACTTAAAAATCTTTGACTGCCATACCAACCGAATTCCTCTGCACCAAACGCAACGAACTCAACATCAAAAGGCAAATCTTTATCTTTCAAGACTTTTGCAACTTCTAACAATGTTGCAACACCAACGCCATTATTATAAGTTCCGTCACCACCAAGCAAAACTCCATCAATTGTTACATCAGCAACATTATCATAATGTGCACCAATTACAACGACTTTATCAGATGGACTTTCCTTTTTGTAAACTACATTATAACCAAGTTCAGTCCTTTTAGTAACACCATTGTCATACATAAAAGTATCCAAACCATTCTCATAAAAACTAGTATATCCCAAACTACTAAACTGCTCGGATATCCACAATGCTGCATCTTTTGACCTATCAAGCCCGTAGCTTTGAGTAGCAGTTCTATCTGGGAACTTTGTAACAAAAGTTTCCAATGTTTCAAATGGTGAAGTACCACCTACAAAATTGGCCACACTAGCATCTTGATTGCCTTTGTTAGTGCTACAGCCAGATAATGTAAAAATACTAAATACTACGCATAAAACGCAAATTATACTTAAAACAAGTTTCTTTCTCATACCACTCACCTCAACAATAGCACAAATAATATGCTAGGCAATGCCATTGAAGTCAATAGTTGTTTAAACTCACCTTTTTGACACTCAAGATATAACAACCCAATTATTCCACAAACGGAAAAGATTGACATTATTGTAGGCATTAGCACTACCATAAATGCAATTGATATTGGCTCTGCATAAGCGATAAAGTTTAATGTACCACACAAAACATTAATTATGCAAAACACAAAATAACAAGTTGTCATATAAGTTTGTTTATTAATTCTACAATTAAAGTTTTCATCACAAGGAGTAAACTTAGATTTATAAAACAAATTAAAACTGAAAGACACAGCAAGAATAGCAAGCACATATCCTACAGCACCACTTATCAAATAGCAGAATATTCTACTAAACAAAGCACTTATATCAAAATTATAAGCATTATACTGCAACTCTGCCAAAAACCACATTTTATAAATAAATGTAAATGGTAGCAATACTTGTAATGCTGTCAGCAAATTACTCTTTTTATTTATGTCAGCGTGTAAAAAATTCATTTTACCTCCTGTTTATGGCATAAGTCAACGCCAAATTAAGTCCATCAAGCATACCAATACCACCATTCTTTGCAGAATACTCAATATGCTGCATTTTTTCCACAAGCTTTTTTAATTGCATAGGCTTGTAACTTTTACCTATCCTTTTTGCAATATCAATTGCATAAGTGGACTTAACTCCAAGTTCCTTTGCAAGTTCCTCATTGCTCAATGTGGATATTTTACAAATAAACATACGCCTATACTGACTTATTATTGCGGCAAGTATTTTAAGTGGCTGTTCTCCAGACGCAAGCAGATTATCCATAATCGCTATTGCCTCCCCCGCATTGCCATTAGCAATATTATCTGTAAGCTTAAAAACACTTTGTTCTATATTATTAACAACAATATTGCAAACCATTTCATAATTTATGACTTTTTTATCGGAATATGCAAATAATTTAGCAAGTTCCCCCGTGATTATCATCATATCATTGTTACATTTAGTTATAATTTCTTTTATTGCAACTTCGTCTGCGGAATACCCATTATTTTGTATAATTTTAGCAACCTCACCATATAAAAAAGCTGGTGTCTGCTTTTTGCAGTCAACTATTTCAGAAACTTTAGTCAAAAACTTAAAACAATCTTCCTCACTATCAGCAACTAAAACAACATTAGGACAAGGATTTTTTACCCACTCTACAATTTTATCCTCAAACGCTTTTGCCTTTTCTTTATCAAGCTTTTTACCATCACTACTCAAAAATACAACCTTGTAATCACTCATAAGTGGCGGAGTTTGCAAATTAATAAACAACATTTCTGGCGTAACAGCTGTATTTACATAGGAAATATTAAAATCGCCAGCCATATCGTCAACTAAATTTTTAAACAAATCAAAAGCTTGCTTTTTATAATATAAATCACCGCCGACTATCAAATATAACGGCTTAACTTCAACTTGCAAATTTTTAGCTAAATCTTGAATATTCATATTATAAAACCAAATTAAAAATTAATATATAATTATTTTAGCACTTTTTTCCACAAATGTAAAGTACTATTTTTATTTTATTTATATAATATAAAAAATTAAAAATCAAAATCGCACACAATCTCTGCATTATTATGATAATTTTTCGCCTCAGCTAAAATCAAGTTTTCATCGCCAGCAGTCAAATGTGCAAGGTATAATTTGCATTCATTTGGCACATTTTCCGCAAAAGTTTTAACACTGCAATGTGGTGCTCCTTGCTTATAATCTTTATCCAATATGCAAGTATTAGCTATAACTATATCAGCTCCAGCACAATTATTTTTTACTTGCTCACTATCCGCACAATCGCTTGTATACACCAACTTTTTACCACCATTTTCAATTATAACACTATAACATTCCACGGGGTGTAGAGATAAAGCAAAACTAAAATTAGCATTATCTACACAAAAACGAGTATCCTTATCAATATACTCAATTTCAAATTGTGGCATATTTAATATGTTAACTAATCCCTCTGGCGACTTAGGCATATACACTTTAAGTTTAGGCAAATTTAAGTATTGCACCGCATAGCCAAGTGTTCCTAAATCACACATATGGTCAAAGTGCAAATGTGTGATAATTACCATATCTATTGCGGATATATCAATATAATTTTGCAATTTACTAATGCTACCACTACCCAAATCAATCACAATATTTTTGCCATTATCAGTCTTTATCAAAAAGCAATTTGTGCTTTCTTTTTTTTCTGCATATCTGCCATATTTTCCTATCGCATAAACTTTCATTTTTTATTATTCCTTTTCTAAATTCATATATTTTAAATCGTAGCCATTGTTATAATCTACATAAAGTAGATAATTACCTCTTTTATAACTTATTGGGTCTATATCTATTTTTACTGCAAAATATTTCTTTTTATCAATGCCAAGTTCTTTTAACATTTTTGCAAAATTTTTATCGTAATCAAACTTTAAGCAGTTTGGCAATATGCGAGAATTATTAGTTTCCATATAGTCAATTGTCATAATTCCTTTTACAATAGATATATCATTTTCTTTTGCTAAAAAATTAAATAAAATATCAATTCTGTCAAAAAGACTTAAACTTCTGCCATAAATTAATTTACCAAGCCTAAAATAAAATTCAAATGGATTTTCTTTAACAAAATTTTCCAATGTCCGTTTAAATAAGCCAGAATTGTAATATTTGTCGCAAGCCTCCTCTGTAAATTTCAATTGCTGAAGCTCTAACTCACTAATATATGGAGTACTTATTATTTCATAAGGTGGCATATTTGAATACTTATAGCCATTATCCAACATTCCTTTTAATCTGCTACCTTTAAGCACTTTCAAAAAGCCAAGTTGCAACATATCACTTTTTAAATTGTACAATTTATTAAAGCCAGCAACAAAGCTATGGTAGTTTTCATACGGCAACCCAGCAATTAAATCGGTATGTATATGCGATTTGCCAGCATTTATCAATTTTATCAAATTGTCTACAACTTTTTGTAAATCTGTTTTACGAACTACATTACTTAGTGTCTTTTCATTAAAGCTTTGTACTCCAACCTCAAATTGGAATAAACCTTTTGGTGAACTTGCAACCAAACTAATAAATTCATCATCAAGTATATCTGCTGCAATTTCAAAATGAAAGCCAAAATCAAATTGCTTATAATTATTTATCAAATATCGCAAAATCTCTTTTGCATAAGTTTTTTTTGCGTTAAATGTTCTATCTACAAACTTTAACACTCTAATATTGGCACCTTTAAACTTTTCTAGTTCCGCAATAGTGCGAGCAATATCAAAACATCTAAGTCCATCTTCCCCACTCATACAATAAGCACAAGAATAAGGACACCCTCTTGAACTTTCAAAATACGCTATCTTATTTTGCACATCGTCAAAGTAATCTTTTGAATATGGCGAACGCAAACTATTAAAATCTACTTTACTACCAATATAAACCTTTTTAGGCAATACATTGTAATTATTGTTTTCCAAATCGCATACCAACTGATTAAAAGCGTTCTCACCCTCACCAGTGATTATCGCATCCACTTTATCCAATAAATAATCATATTCAAAACTTACTTCTGGACCGCCTAAAACTATTTTTATTTGTGGTGATTGATTTTTAATCAATTCAATCAATTGCAATACAAAATTTATATTGAAAATATAGCACGGCAAAGCTATTACTTTTGGATTTTCACTTACCGCTAAATTATAAACATCTTGTAAATTTTGATTAATGTTGCATTGCACAATTTTTATTTTATCTTTGTAATCGCAATTTTCTTTTAGATAATAAGGCGATAATAAAGTATGTACATATTTACTATTAATAGCAACAATTTTTATCATCTTTTCACCTCTTTAAAATCTAAATTTAATTATCTTAATTTTTGCAATATTTATATAAAAACTATAAGCACATTAAACTAACAAACTGCAAATTATCATTTTATTATTAGCACTGCAAATTGTGGAAAACTTTTTAATTTATTCACAATTTTTCCACATTTAATTAAAACTTGTCCACAATTTGTCAACAATTTTATAAAATTAACATATTATTTACTATAAAGCTAATAAATTTTGAATGTAATTTCAAACTCTAATAGTTTATTTTACCATAAAAAAGCTATTTTATCAATACAAATTTAAGCTAAAAAATCTTTTTGAAAAAATTTAAAAAATTTTATAAAAAAGTGACATAAAATGCTTGACAAAAGGTAAATTAAATAGTATATTATGGCTGATAAAAGAGATTGGCAAAGGGGGCATCGAATTTATCAAAGACAATTTAATAAAGGAGGTATTTTAATATGATTAAAAGACTATACCAAGCGTATGTTGAATCAGTTAAAATGAAGTACAAAAATGGCTTCAATTTATTTAACTAATTCAGGGGAAATTATGAGGCTACCGTAAGGTAGAATTTTTTTTGCCCATTTACTTTTTAACATATTATGACCTATAAAATATATTAACAAGATACTGAGTTTTCAGTATCTTGTTTGTTTTGCTCATAATATATTAAGTTTTGCTAAAATCATACAAATTAATATTCACAAGTATTTTATAGACAACAATAAACTTATTGCCAGTATATTGTTTACTTTAGCCTTAATACATTAGCTAATATTATACAAATTACTATTGACAAGTATTTTTTTAGAGCAACAAGACACTGGTGTATAAGTGTCTTGTTTGCTTAAGGTCATAGTATTTTTAAGTTTATTGTTTTTGTTGTTTTATTAATAAAGCTTTTACAAATATATAATCTATAAAATTATTTTAATATTTAATTTATAATTTTTATTTTTTAAATGTAGTTATTAATTTATATATTTAGGAATTTAGGTTGGTTCACATAAAGTCCGAACGCAAACCATATAATTCACAAATTAAAATTTAAATAAGATTTTTCAGCATATAAAGTAACAAAGATACTTTTTTGTTTATAAGGCAACAAAAATTTTATTTTGTATAATAGCCTACTTATTATAAATTTGTTTATAAATCTATTTTAAATAAAGCTTTCTATGTCCATTTTTCCGCAGACTACATTCCATAATATTTCAGTATCTGTGCCGTTTGGTATGTTGCCTTTGTTTATTATTAGCATTGAATATTTCATATTGTTATCTAGACTTTCAAAGCTCTTGTTATTTACTATTTGTCTTGCGACATTTACGTCCGCAGAGTTAACCTTGCCGTCCCCAGTCAAGTCACCTAATACGGATAATGTTATACTTTCTCTCTCATACTCTAACGTCCAACCAGTTCCGATTGCTAGTTCCATTCCGTTATTTATTAATGCAGAATATTTACTATCTATCTCACCATTGGTATATATTGTTTCACCTTTGCTATTCTTTAATGTCAATGCTGTCATATCATTAAATACTAAATTATCCAAAAAGCTTTGTACACTTGTGTTTGGCATTATATTACCTAATACTAAATCATTTGCACTACGTGCATTATCGTCTACCCCGTGTATCCAACCTTTTTCTGCATAAGTTACTCGTCTGTTATTTTCATACACTAAGTAATTGTATTTACTTGCAGTGCTTACTCTTACCACTGACGGCTTAACAATAGATAACTTACCACTATTAATGTAATTGAATGTTACGTTATAGTTATTGTTACCATAAATTGCTAGGTTAACATTATCTATATTTTTTGTAGATATGCTATACTCACCAATATCAACTGCATTGTCATTGCCATTAAATTGAGGGATAAAGGCATTGTTATTTATTGTAAATAATCTAGATAAACTTTGATTACTATCATTACCCAATAAACCATTGGTTGATAATGTATACCAATCACTAGGTTTTGCATTATATCCAGTATAGTCATATTCTACATTGTTAGTAGTAACATCTACTTGCAAATTTGCTGGAAATATTGTGTATTCACAACTAATATTACTTGCTAGTTTATAGTTTGAATTTGAAACTCCAGTCGCATAAGCTTTATATGTTCCAATATCAGTCATTCCACCAGTTACTATAACATCAACATCTATATCGCTAGTATAACTAGCAGTTGGTGTTTGCACCTCACCATTATAAATAAAATTTTTAGTTCCCCATCTTATATATGAGCTAGTAATTTCTTTTGGCAAAATTTCTAATGTAATTACTTCTTCATAATTTTCTATACAAATTTTATATCTTCCTACCTCGTTTAATATTATACTATCATAGTAAGTTAATGGGTTTGTATTAAGTTTAAGTTTAGTCATTCCAGTAGTTGCATCATATTCGCTTGCTTCAATTTTCATATTTTTAGACCATTGAATTTGAATATTATTTTTATTTATATAGGATGAACCATTAATAACAAACCAAAGCTCTTTATTATTTTGTTTAGAGGCTAAAGTTACATCATTTCCACTTATTATAGGTAACATATTAGCTGATTGGCAATGAAAATATTTTGAAGGACTGGTATTTCCATTAAATTTCGTGTAATTTAAAGCAATTGTAGCACCAACAGCTCCATCAACATCAATATAAGAATCACTACCATATGGTGCTGACGGATTAGTTAGTTCACCTATAATATTAATTGATTTTGTAAGTCCCATTTTACTATTATGACTACCAGACTCATCGTGACTATAATTATATTCAATATTTATTTGACCTGCAACATATATATTTGTAGCACTGATTAACGAAATATCATTAGCATCAATAGCATAGTAATATGTATTTTCATCAATAGTTGAGTCAAACATATACAAATTTTTACAATTAACTATTGATTTATTATATCCAGTGAAAATTCTAGCATTAAGCGTACAACACGTTATAACTGAATTGTACATATAAACATCCGAGGCTGAGGCTACAATAGCTGCTCCTATTATGTTAGAAATTCTCACATTATTAAAAACTAATGTCCCATCATCACCAATCATAATACCTTGAGAGAATTCATCAATACCTGTGTCTCGTCCAATAATATTGCCTTGTTTACCACTTGAAATAATATATACTTTTGAATAATTACTTATAGAAAATATAGTTTCAATTGAATTAGATTTTAATGTATATCCATTTAAATCAAAAACAAGTCGTGCATTATTTGGCACCATTATTGAACTATTAGCATTAGAAAAACCTGTTGAACTTGTGGTTCTTTGTTCTAAGTAAATATCATTATTTAAAACTACTTTATAAACTTTTTTAGGATCAAAATTCAATTCTCTATAGACGATACCCCAATTTGTAACAAATTCGCTCTCTGTTGTACCAAGGTTTATAGTTTCGTCAGCTTCGGGAATTACAGACGAATAATCTGTTGTTATGCTAGTGCCATTTTGACTATCTTTATTTAATATGTTCAAATTTTCTGTTCCATTGCTAACGTTTGTAGCCACCAAACAACCAATTGTCATAAGACAAATAATGGCTATCGCTAAAAAGATTATTCCTACTCTTTTTATGTTT
>CAJTZR010000068.1 GCA_910584035.1 uncultured Christensenella sp.
CATTGTTTGATGATAGTGACAGACTTTCAGTTGGAACGGGTTGGAAAATAGAGGTATATTCTACAACAAATCATAAGGTAGAGGAAATTTACATATCTGTGTTAGGCGATTTAACTGGAGATGGTAAGATAAATAGTGCAGATGTAAATTACTTAAGGCGATTAGTAAATGATAGGGAAATGTACAATGAATTAGAAAATAAACCATATATACAGCTAGCAACATTACTAATAAAATCTAGTACATTATTGGATAGTGATGCAGATATACTATGGGGAATTGTCTGCGGTACTAGTAAGATAGAGTATTTTATGTGAGTATTTATGTTAAATAATTTAATATAAAAATAGAGGAAAATTGTTGTCAGTTTGGAAAATTGAACACACAAATACCATACCAAGCATATTGGTATGGTATTTGTGTTGTAACAAAATGACTACTAGCAATTTTAGTATAGAAAATTGTGTTTATTATAGTGGGTGAAAAATTTAGGTTTTTGATAAAATATACTTATTCTATAATTTTTAAAGAATTTGTGTTTTAACAAAAAAATAAAGATATGCTAACAATGCATCAAGGTATAAAATACTAGGCATTAGCAAGAAAAATGTAATATTTAAAAGCTAAGATAAATAATAAAAAGCATAAAAAAGAACCACCCCAGTCCTTTCAACCATATCAAGTAGTGATTAGATTATTCTTTATTATGATTTTATCAATACAATTTGTTTTGGCAAAAATTTTTATCTATTTTAATAAAAAAAGATGAATATGCAAAATTGAGTTGTTAAGCTGAGATATTGTTGTTTGACTTTAGTGAACAAAGTGCAAATACTCTATTGTTAATGCTTGTTAAATGAATAGAATAATTATAATTAATATGAAAATTTTTTAAATAAATAGCATAAAAAATAGTAATAAAAATATGAAAATATGTGTAAAAAATATTGAAATTTTACACGATATGTGGTATAATATGCCTAATACTAATGATTTAATACATACGGAGTAATTATGCGAGTTGACAGTAGACCAATTAAAACAAGAAAAAGTATTAAACAAGCACTTTTAGTATTACTTAAGAAGAAAGATATGTCTAGTATAACTATTAGTGAACTTGCAAATGAGGCAAAGGTAAGCAGAAAGACTTTTTATCTGCATTATAAAGAGATTTCTGAGATTATTGAGGATATTAAGATTGATTTGCAATCATTGTTTGATGATAGTATTATGAAAGAGAAGCGTGTCGGTTTTAGAGTACGTACTCTTAATTTCATTAATAATATTGTTAAAAGAGTGAATGAGGAAGAAGAATATTATACGCTAATGGCGAGTTCGGACTATGCAAAAATCATTTTTAATCCGCTTGAGGACAAATTGAAACAAGAGTTTTTGTATGCTTTAGATTCTGAAACTAATATGAGCGAGGAAAAGAAAGAGTGTCTTGTTGATTTTATGATTGGTGGCATAATAAATAGTGTATTAAAATGGGCTAACAAAGAGAATGGCATTTCCACCTATGAGCAGTCTAACATTTTGTTTGAAATAATTAATAATAATGTTGCGTGTTATTTGAAAAATGACATTAATGGATATTAATTTTGGCAATTTGTCAAATAATGGTTTATTTATTAATGTAAAAGAATACAATTATTAACGAAAGGCACAAAGTCGTTTTCTTGGAGGTTAATATGAAAGTTTTAATGTTAAATGGCAGTCCACATAAAAATGGTTCTACATATACTGCACTAACTCTTATTGGAGAGGAATTGAAAAAATACGGCGTAGATTATGAGATAATGTGGGTAGGTACTACACCAGTAAGCGGTTGTATTGCTTGTAATAGTTGTAAACAAACAGGTAAATGCGTTTTTGATGATATAGTTAATCAATTTGGCGAGAAAGCAACCCAATGTGATGGTTTTGTTTTTGGTTCACCAGTATATTTTGCGAGTGTATCGGGTCAAATTCGCAGTGCTATGGATAGAATTTTTATGGTGTATAGGCAATTATTTAAATACAAGCCAATTGCAAATATTGTTTGCGAAAGACGTGCTGGTGGAACAAATGCATATGACCAATTAAATAAATATATTGGTATTAGTAATGCATTGCAAGTGCCAACAAAGTATTGGAATATGATGATTGGTAGAAATGGCGAGGAAGTTTTAAAAGACGAGGAAGGCGTACAAATAATGCAAAACCTTGCAAAAAATATGGCGTGGTTGATTAAAGTGCTTAATGTTGCGGAAAGTAATGGAATAGGCACTCCAGAAAATGTTTAAAATAAAAGATAATTAATGGTAAAAGAATAGTGTTTTGTTGACTTATTATTTTTGCTATGATAAAATAGTAACAATATTATCGGAAGCCGTCCATATACCCCACAAAAAAGCTATTTTGTGGGGACCCCGATAGCGACACGTAGTGGCATTTGACCCCAGCAATTGTTAATTCAATTAGTGTCGGTTTGATTTATCAAGTAAAAGCGTTAGCTTTTGTTTAAATTTGAGTTCTCTCAAATTTAACGACAAATAGTTTATATTATTGAAAGCCATAAGCAAGCAACCCGTAGGGATATTTAATAGCAACTGGTGTTAATTCAAATTATGTCTACTTGTTTTTACAAGAAAAAACTAAAACTTTGGTTAAATTTAGCTTAACTCAATTTTAATAGTACATAATTTTTATTATTTGTAGCTATTGAAAGTAGCTTGTATAGATTTTTGTTATAGTATATACTTGCTAATTGAGAACGGCTTGCAAGGCTAAAATAGTGAATTGAATTTTTAATTTTAATCTTAATTAAAAATGAATTTTAATTTAAAATTTAATTAATAAAATATTTTTTATGCAAATTGGAATTGCGAGTTTAGCATAAAATAAAGGCTTTAACCGCAGAATATATTTATGGAGATAAACAAATGAGAGAAAATTTTGAAAGGGTAGCACAGCTGAAAAAAGAAAAAAATGCCGTCATTCTTGCTCATTATTATGTGAATGACGATGTTCAGCAAGTTGCAGACTATATTGGTGACTCATATTATTTAAGCAAAATAGCAACTACTCTTTCTGAAAAGGTTATTGTTTTTGCTGGTGTTAATTTTATGGCGGATAGTGCAAAGGTTTTAAACCCAGATAAAAAGGTTATTTTGCCAGATATCACAGCAGATTGTCCAATGGCACATATGGTTACAACTGCTCAAATAAAAAAAGTGCGTGAAATGTATGACGATGTCGCAGTTGTATGCTATATTAATTCTACTTTGGAACTTAAGGCGGAAAGTGATGTCTGTGTAACAAGTGCAAATGCTATAAAAGTTGTAAAAGCGTTGCCAAATAAAAATATCTTTTTTATTCCAGATAAAAACTTGGCTCATTTTGTGGCAGAAAGGATACCAGAAAAGCATTTTATTTATAATGAGGGGTATTGTCCTGTTCATAATTTTTTGGCAGTTAAATATGTTGAGGATATTAAGAAAAAATATCCTAATATAAAAGTGCTTGCACACCCAGAATGTCCAAGACTGGTGTTAGAAAAAGCTGACTACATTGGCAGTACATCAGGCATTATTGAATATGCAAAAAATAGCAAGGACAATGAGTTTTTGATTTGTACAGAAAATGGCGTTAATCATAAATTAAAGTTGGACAACCCTAATAAAATGTTTATATTTAACGATTTAAGCATTTGCCCAGATATGAAAAAAATCACTTTGCAAAGCGTTATAGACGCACTTGAGGGATTAAAACCAGAAGTAACTGTATCAGAAGATTTGCGTAAGCTAGCATTAAAACCATTGGAAAAAATGCTTGAACTTGCAAAATAATTTAGTTAAAAAGTATTTAAAATTAAAAAAACAATCAAAAATCGGTATTATTTTACAAAAAGACAAAGTTTTACTTAATTAATCGAGGATAATTATATGGATAATTTTTATGACGTCATAGTAGTAGGTACAGGCGTAGCTGGGCTTTATACTTGCTTAAAGCTATCAAGAGAAAAGAAAGTTTTGTTACTTACTAAAGACGAGGTGTTAAATTGTGATTCATATCTTGCACAAGGTGGTATTTGTACATTGCTTGATGAGGAAGATTACAAACCATATTTTGAAGACACCTTGCGTGCTGGTAGGTTTGAAAATGATTTAATTGCTGTAGATGATATGTTAAAACAATCAAGGGAAATTATTCGTGATTTAATTGACAATGGTGTTGATTTTGATAAAAATGCAGACGGAAGTTTGAACTATACAAGAGAGGGTGGACATTCAACATTTCGTATATTACACCACCAAGACGTAACTGGTAAAGAGATTACTTCAAAGTTGTTTGAGCAAGTAAAAAAGCTAAGCAATGTTACTATCAAGCAGTTTACTTTGGTTATGGATATTATTCAAAATGGCAAAGCTTGCTGTGGCGTTGTTGTAAAAGAGGGGGACAAAAAACCTCAAGCAGTATTTAGTAGAGATGTTGTATTTGCAACAGGTGGCTTGGGTGGTTTGTTTGCAAACTCTACAAATTTTAGCCATATTACTGGTGATGCTTTTGCAATTGCTATCCGTAATGGTGTGGAATTAAAAAATATTAATTATATTCAAATTCATCCAACAGTGCTATTTTCAAAATCTTTAGGCAGAAGATTTTTGATTTCTGAATCTGTAAGGGGTGAGGGTGCAAAGTTGCTTAACAAAAACGGCGAGCGTTTTGTAAATGAATTGTTGCCACGTGATGTGGTTGCAGGGGCTATACTTGAGCAAATGCGTAAGGATAATACAGAACACGTTTGGCTTGACTTTAGCGATATTCCAAATGAGGAAATAATGAAACATTTTCCTAACATTTACAGCAAATGCTTAGAGGAAGGCTTTGATGTTACAAAACAGCCAATTCCAGTAGTACCAGCTCAACATTATTTAATGGGTGGTATACGTGCAGATATTTGCGGTGTTACTTCTCTAAAGCATTTATATGCTGTTGGTGAAACTGCTAATAACGGTGTGCACGGAGCAAATAGACTTGCTAGTAATTCTCTTTTGGAAAGTTTGACTTTTTCTAAAAATTGTGCAAGGGTCATTAATTACGATAAGTCAGAAATGGCAAAGTTTGATATGAAAATTGACCTTTCAAAATATGCAAATGTAGAAAAGTGGCAAAAGGAAAACAAGGCACTTGTGCTTGAGGAAATAAAAAAGAATGATGAGGTGTTTTATGATAAATGGTGTAACATTTAAAGCTAATGTAGATAAATATATTTTATCAGCTTTGCAAGAGGATATTACATCAGAAGATGTAACAACTAATGCGGTTATGCCTTATGATATGATGGGTGAAGTGCAACTTATTGCAAAGCAAGACGGCATTTTATGTGGCATTGACGTTTTTAAAAGATGTTTTACTCTTGTTGACGAAAGCGTAAAGTTTGATATAAAAAAGATTGATGGTGAAAGCATTGTAAAAGGTGAGCTTTTAGGAACTATAACTGGAAATATTAGCGTTTTGTTATCGTCAGAGAGGATAGCACTTAACTATTTGCAAAGAATGAGCGGTATTGCCACTTTTACAAATTCGTGCGTAAAGTTGCTTGAGGGGTATAAAACAAAGCTTTTAGACACAAGAAAAACCACTCCAAATATGAGATTTTTTGAAAAATATGCTGTAAAAGTAGGTGGTGCATATAACCATAGATATAACTTGACTGATGGTGTACTTATTAAGGATAATCATATTGGAGCAGCTGGCAGTGTTGCTAAAGCTATTCAAATGGCAAAAGAGTATGCACCTTTTGTTAGGAAAATTGAGGTAGAAACTGAAAATTTGGCTATGGTGAAAGAGGCTGTAGAGGCTGGTGCTGATATAATTATGCTTGATAATATGGATATTGACACTATGAAAAAAGCTGTTGATTTAATTGGTGGCAGAGCAGAAACTGAGTGTTCTGGCAATGTAACTAAAGAAAGATTGACTCAAATTGCTGAGATAGGTGTTGATTATGTATCAAGTGGTGCATTAACTTATGCTGCACCTTTACTAGATTTGTCATTAAAAAATCTACACGCTATAAAGTAATATTGTTAAAACAACCATTATGTAATACCAGCACAAGGAAAGATAATATTTACTTTTAAATTGCCATAAAAATATAAATACACTTTATAAAATTGTTATGTTATTTTTAAGTATATTTTTAAAAGTATAAAGCGATAAATATAAATATTGCTTTTTATCTATAATATATTAATTCAACAAAATATCCTTAAGTTTTTAACTTTTTTGTATTTATTAACATACAAATTAAAAAAGTAGTCTTAAAAAAATAAGGCTACTTTTTGTTATTAATATTCTATTTATTCTAACTAAATGTTATTAAAGCTTTAATTTACATTTTAATATTTAATTTAATTAAGTTTTTCAATAAGTTGTAAAAATCTTTTTTCATTTAATATTTCATTGTTTATATATTTACCATTATAAAACACCGCATAATTTGTCCACGCCATAGGAGCGTTTTGAGCTTTTTCTTTGCTATCAATATGTATACTTTCAAATGGCACACCAATTTTTTTAGCAGTATTTTCTATTTCAGGAACATACTTAGCTGGATAAGGGCAACCATAAGTGTAATATACTACAAAACCTTGTTTATTAATAGTAGGTGTTTTTGCACAATGTTTAAATTTTGGCACAGGGGAATTGTCATCAAATGGCAAGTATAATAATGTAAAATAAGGCTCTGCATTATCAGCCACTTTAAAACCTTTATATGCTAAGTATTTTGGGTCAGATAAAAAAGGCATTTTCTTTGGTGATGCAATTATTGTTAGTCCTTTTTTGCCTTGTGCTTTTGTATCAGCAATGCAAGCGGATAATAAATCATTAGAGTAGCCGTGACCTTTAAAGGACCCAGATACCCAAAAGCAGTTTATATGTAAATATCCATCTGCTTCAATTGGAAACCAAGCATTTTCTGCTGGAATATATTCAATAAAGCACTTGCCTCGTTCTACTGACTTTAAAAATACTAAACCGTCATTTAATCTTTCTGCAAGCCAAGCTTTTTTACTTGCAACTTGAACATCTTTATTGTTAGAAATGGCACAACAAATATGCTCATTTTCTAAATTTTCTTTTGTGATTTTAATGTATTCCATATTAAAAACCTTCTTTAACTCTATTTATGTTCTTTCCAAACACAATCAACTATACTCATTTTGGAAAAAGTGGCTTTAAATGAGGACTTTTCTGGTGAACAAGCATAAATACCAAAACTAATTTTCTTGTCACCCTCATTCAAATGACAAATTCTCATTTGTTTAAATTCAATTCCGTCAAAGGAAAATTCAATCAAAAAATCTGCTTGTCTACGACTTAATCTATACCATATCATTTTAATGTCAGAGGCTATATCTGTTGTTGCCCAGTCTGAATAGCCGTGATTTGTTACCACGCTACCAAGGCGTTGAATCTTATCATTTTCATATTCTACTGAAGCTTTTAGCCAGTTGTTGCTATCAAGATATATAGCCACGCCACATTGGTCAAACCTCTGCTTGCTTTCAAATTGAGTTTTTACAATAAATGTGAAATACTTTTCTTGCGTATCAATTTGCAATATTGGTGCATTGTCGTTTTGAAAACCATAATAAGTCTTTTGCCATAAGTCAGTATATGGTTCAGTTATTATCTCAATTTTATCACTTGAAATATAAAACTCTTTGGGCTGTCTAACCCATTTTAGTTTGGAACTATTAAATGTCATAATTCACCTCTTTTTTAATATACCATTTTTCAAAAATAAATACAAGGACTTACTATTAATTTGAATTTTAAAAACAAAAATTTAACTTGAATTGAAAAATCTTTTTAAAATATTTTGTCTTAATAAATATAAATTAAGCATTAGTAATATTTTGCTAATCTTTTAATATATTTTAATTAAGCCATAAATTGGCTTGAAAGTAAAAGAATAAAGAGGAAAAACCAACAAGGCAAAATGATAAATTTTGCCTTGTTGAGTTTTTTGTAAAGTCGTAAATTTGCAAAAAGTCGATTTTTTGAAAATACCCACCGAAAATCGGGGGTATTTTTGAGTAATTTAGCTAAATTGTGTAAAATGGTGGTACATAAAATACATATATCTATGTACATATTATATGAATATTATCTTATTAAATATATACATTTGTCAAGTATAAGCTAAACAATTTGTAAAAAGTATAAATAAAGTTAACAAAATGCTTACAAAAACATAGCCGAAAAGGCTAATTAATGTACATAGATATATGTATTCTATGTATTTAAAAATAGGAGGTTTTTGCTATGAGAACTAGTATAAAAAAGATTGGAATTATAATCTCAATTTTAGCCGTAATTATTCTTGCTTTGGTAGGTTGTTTTTGTGTTGCAAATGTCAATGAAAGTAGGAATGAATTAGTTTTAAACAATAATAACATAATGACCACAGTAAGCAAAGAGTATTTGCTGGGTGGAAATAATGAAGAAATGGCATTAATATGGAGTTTCGCAATGCAAGAGTCAATTCAATACAAAAGTCATATTAAATTGACATTAATGAATGACTGGGTGGCTGAGGATTATAGTAATCCAAAAATAGTTACTTCCTTTGGTGAGGGGTTAGGTTTTGAAAATGGAAGATTAGCAATTATAGAAGGTGCAGAAATTACTCTTGACCTTAATGGGATGACTATTGATAAGAATTTGACAAATAAAAATCTTAAGGATGAAGAAAAACCAAATACAACAATAATAAGAGTATATGGCACACTTAATTTGTTTGATAGTAAGTATGATATAGCTGAGGTTAATAGGGTTTATAATGCGTATAAAGACCAAGATGCTGAAGCAGAAGACAGAGTTTTATTGCAAAAGCTACAAGAAATTAATTGTGGTAAATTAACTGGTAATGATGTAGTTGTTTGTGGAGCTGGTGCAATACATATCGATGGGACTTTAAATATGTATGGTGGTATGATAGTTGGTAATGTTACAGATGGAAATGTTGGAGGAATAATGCTTGCTAGACAAGAAGCTATTTTTAATATGTATAATGGCTTAATTATTGGCAATATTGGCAACCTAGCGGGTGGTATAATTAGTCAGAGAGGTTGTTTAAGTATTTATGGAGGTATAATTGCAGAAAACATTGCAACGCAAAATAATGTTGATGTTGTATCTGCGGGTGGTATTTGTCTGCTAATGAACGGAATTAATGACAAATTTTATATGCAAGGCGGTATAGTTAGCCATAATAAAAGTAATTCAAATGCTGGTGGAATAGCAATAAATGGTGCGGGTTCTTCTAATATAAGAAATTGTGAAATAAATAATAACTATTCTTATAGACATGCTAGCGGAATTAGTGTGGTTTTGCATACATATTTAAAATTATCAAATGTAAATATTTTGAATAATGTTGCTGGTGATAGAGCTGCGGCTTTGTTAAGCACTACAAATCAAGTAGAGTTGAATAATGTTAAAGTAAAAAATAACACATCTTACTATGCTCATAGTGGTAGTAACGATGGTAGTGCTGGAATTCTTTTAATAGACATTTTTGCAATAAACACAGATATGAATGTCAATTTTCAAAATGTGGAAATCTCAGGAAATGAAACAATTACTGATAGAAATTTAGGTGCTGGAACTGCTGGTGGACTTTGCCTTTTAGCATCAAATAAATTAACTTTAAGAATGAGTTATACTAAAATTATAAACAATAAATCAAATGTTTCTGTTGGCAGTGGCTTTACAAATATTGATAAGGCATTAGTTTCTATAGGTGAAGGTGTAGAAATATGCAGTAATACTAATAGCAGAGGTGTCTCTGATGTATATTTAAAGAAAGACCAAAAACTTACTATATGTGACTCATTACACAGCGGACAAAAAACATCACGTATTGGTGTGTTTTTAAGTAGTGATTATGGAGAAAATACATTTACAAATAATTATAGTGTATTTAATACTACTGACCCTAATTTTTATTTTTACTCTAATAATACAGATTATCTTATGAAAAAGAATGGTGGTGAAGTTGCATTAGACACGGCAAATAAAAAAGCTGAGCAAACAATTGTGTGGTATTATCAAGCTAAAGGCGGAGTTAAACAAACTATACAAGGTGATTCTGTTAATTTAGAGTATGCTAGAGATGGATATACTATAACTAATAGCATTGGCAATATTGTAAAAGTAGGAACAAATAATAATATTCAACAAGATAATGTTATAAATAAAGGTACTTACTCTTATAGTGTGAGCAATTGGGAAAATTATAAAAACCCTACTATGACAATTTATATTGAACCTAAACAAGTTGATGTAGTATGGACAAATACAGATTTAATTTATAATGGCACAGCACAATTACCAACAGCACATATTGCAGAAGATGAAAATTGCGTTGTAAATTTAATTGGTTCACAAATTAATGTTGGTAATGGTTATGTCGCTACAGCAACAGCATTGAATAACAATAATTACATTATGAATCCATTAACTCAAAATGCAAAATTTAATATAAATAAAGAAAATTTGCAAGTAAATATAACAACGAATGATTTTATAAAAGAGTATAATGGAAAAAATATTGTTTTGCCAAAAGAT
>CAJTZR010000069.1 GCA_910584035.1 uncultured Christensenella sp.
AAAAAATCGACTTTTTGCAAAATTACGACTTTACAAAAAACTCAACAAGGCAAAATTTATTATTTTGCCTTGCTGTTTTTGTCAATAAGTTTCCAATCTTTCAAGCCAATAGCTGGCTATATATTCTACACAAAAAATAATGTTTTAGATAACTGGATAACTATAAAAATAAAAAGTAAAAAAGAAACCATATAATAAGGCAGAGTGAAAATTGGTTTGATATAAGCATACTACTAGCAAAAGAAACTTTGCCATTAGAATGTAAGCTATAGATAAAATAATTTTCTTATATATATTGGGCATACAACACTATATGATACTTTCAATTCCACTTGTAATGTGCGAAGCTATTTATGTCATTAATTTAATGACCTCATTTTGCTTTTTTAATTGTAGATGTCAAGCTGCAGTTTCATTTTAACAAAAGGCGTAATATTTTTCATAACTTATATGTTTAACTTTTCTTGAACACACGTGCCTAGCACATAGTTTTATTGCACAAAAAAAGGAATGACTTTGGCATACCTAAATCATTCCCTTTAAATATTTTTATTTTTTATTTAACCTTTTAAGTTTTAATATTAAAATTTTTAGCAACTTAACATTTAAACTATAAACAGCAAATTAAGCTTAAAACTCAAACTACAAATTTAGTTTAAAATGTAAATTTACTTTTTCAACTTATTTTATTATAAATTGCTTTATAACATTAATATGCTCTTGCAAAGTAGATAACTTTTAATTCGCCCTCTTTACATTCCTTGCCACAACAAATACACTTGTTACCAGTTGGAGTTTGGTCGAATGGCATTACTCTAGCAGTTGCTTGGTATAGCTCTTTGATTTTTGCCTCACAATCAGGGCATCCACACCACATAGTTTTTACAAAGCATTTATTATCTAAAGCTGTTTTCATTTCCTCTAAAGTGTTGCAAGTAACTATATGACTATCCATAAAGGCTTTTGCTTTATTGTACATATTTTCGTGCACCTCATCCAAAAGTTTAGCAACACTTTCTGCAAGACCTTTTCTTGCAACCTCAATTTTTTCAAAAGTGTCACGGCGAACGATTTGTACTACACCATTCTCAATATCTCTAGGTCCTTGCTCTATACGTAGTGGAACACCTTTCATTTCCCACTCGTTGAACTTCCAACCTGGAGTGTTGTCAGAAAAATCTTTTTCTACTCGGATACCAGCTTTTAAAAGCTCATTATATAATTCGTCTGCTTTGTCAAGCACGCCCTCTTTGTGAGAAGCGATAGGTATTACAATTGCTTGGATAGGTGCTACTCTTGGTGGCAATGCAAGTCCTCTTTGGTCACCGTGAGCCATAATCAATGCACCAATTAATCTAGTTGATACACCCCAACTTGTTTGGTAAGGGAATTTCAGTTCTCCATCACTATCAAGGTATTTGATTTCAAAACCTTTTGCAAAGTTACAACCTAAATCGTGAGAAGTACCAGCTTGCAAAGATTTTCCGTCTAGCATCATAGCTTCCATACCATATGTAGCATTTGCACCTGCAAACTTTTCTTTTTCTGTCTTTTTACCAGTTAGTACTGGAGTTGCAAGCACATTTTTCATAAACTCTGCATAAACATTCAACATTTTGAAAGTTTCTTCCTCAGCTTCCTCGTGAGTGCGGTGCAAAGTATGTCCCTCTTGCCATAAAAACTCACTTGTTCTTAAAAATGGTCTTGTAGTTTTTTCGCAACGGAAAACATTTGCCCATTGGTTAATTAATACTGGCAAATCACGATAGCTTTTAACCCACTTTTTATACATTTCGCAAATAATTGTTTCACTTGTAGGTCTAACAACCAACTTTTCTGGCAATTCTTCCTCACCATAATGAGTAACCAATGCTACCTCTGGTGCAAAACCCTCAATATGCTCCTTTTCTCTTGTCAAAAAGCTATATGGTATAAGCATTGGAAAATAGGCATTTTTATGACCTGTTTCCTTAAATCTTTTATCTAGCTCCTTTTGAATATTTTCCCAAATAGCATAACCATATGGGCGAATAACCATACTACCCTTAACTGGACCATAGTCAACAAGTTCTGTTTTTAATACTACGTCAGTATACCATTGTGGGAAATCTTGATTAATATCCGCTATTTCTTGTACAAATTGTGCGTTATTTTTTTTAGCCATTTTAAATCTCCGTTTATTTCTTTAAATAAAGAATTTTATTTCTTAAATTAGATAAATTTATTACATCTTACTTTGATTATTATATACATTTTGCAAAAAAATTGCAAGTTATTTTACACTTTATATTGCCTCTTTTTTATCCTTTTAATTATTTTTTAATCAATTATAATAAAAACATATATAATTTTGCAAATTTGCTGTTGCATTTTTTCAATACAAATATAGTTATCTTAACTCCTCTGGCAAGTTGCAATAAGTCAAACCAATATTATTGATTGTGTTGTTTTTATTAACTCCGTGGAAATCACTGCCACCAGTTTTGAAAAGTCCATATTTTTTAGCAAGTTTTTCAAATATTGCTGTATGTTTTGGTGAATGGGTAGGATAATAAACTTCCAAGCCATCAAGACCATAAGGCAAAAGTCCCTCAATTAATGGTATTAGTTTTTTACTATTATGCAATTGCAAAGGATGAGCAATTACAGCCATACCGCCACTTTCCTTAATAGCTTGTACTGCTTTAAGTGGTGAAATTCTCTTACTTGGCACAAATGCAAGACGATTTTCCCCAAGATATCTATCAAATGCCTCTTGAATAGAGGAAACATACCCCTCAGTTTTCAATGCCATTGCTATATGACTTCTACCAATATTGACTGACGGCAATTTATTAATATCCAAATTGATATTGTATTTTGCCAATTTTTCAAGTATCTGTTTGGCACGTTCTTGCCTTTGAGTCAATAACTCTTGCAACAACTCAATTAATACGGGGCAATTATAGTCAATATTGTAACCCAAAACGTGTACCGCAGTAACGCTATAGGCGGAAATTTCAATGCCAGGGATAACTTTAAGCCCAATTTGTTGACCATAAAGCATTGCATCACTTTGTCCGCTGACAATATCGTGGTCGGTTATTGAAATGCATTCCATTCCTTTGAATTTTGCTAAGTCCATAACTTCACCGACAGTCATCGCACCATCGCTATGAATTGTATGTATATGCAAATCGCTTTTAACCATTGGAATCGACCTCATTGCCCCCTCCTATCAACTGAACTTCCGTAGGGTCATAATCAATTGTTTCTAATTTATTAAGCACCTTTTCAATCTTTTCAGTCCTTTTGCTTGTATCCTCTATAGACCTAACCACAGTATCTGCTTGATTTTTAACCTTTTTCAAAGACTCAGCAAATCTATTAAACTCTGTTTTGAATGTTGAAAGTGCTTTCCAAACCTCTTTGCTACTCTTTTGAATTTGCAAAGTCTTAAAGCCAATTTGCAAACTATTCAATAAAGCTGTGATAGTAGTAGGTCCACTAATTACAATTTTATATTTGTTTTGCAACTCGTCAAGCAAAGTGGTATCTCTTACAACCTCTGCAAAAAGTCCCTCTATAGGCAAGTACATAATTGCAAAGTTAGTCGTTTTAGGCACATCAATATATTTTTCGCTAATTGACTTAGCCTCTGTTTTTATCCTTTTAAATAAATTCTTTCTTGCGTTTTCAACTTGTTCTTTATCAAACCTATCACTAGCATCTACCAATAATTGATAATCTTCAAGTGGGAATTTAGCATCAATAGGCAAATAAATTTTTTCATCATCTTTCTTTGCTGGCAATAACACTGCAAAATCAACCATTTCTCTGCTTTTTTCCTTGATTACCACTTGCTCAGAATATTGGTCAGTAGTCAAAATTTGTTCAAGCAAATTTTTCAAAGATACTTCACCCCAAATACCACGTGTTTTAACATTGCTCATTATCTTATTCAAGTTATTAACGCCGTTTGTAAGGTTTGTCATTTCACCCAACCCCTCACTAACTGCTTGTAATTGTTTACTGATAAGCTCAAATGCAGAGTCAATTCTCTTATTTAATGTAGCCTGCATTTTATTATCCACTACATCACGCATTTCGTCTAGCTTATTTTGGTTTTCCTTACGCAATGTATTAAGTTGGTTATTAATTTCATTATCTATTTCACCTAGTTTTTTAGCAAGTTCCTTTTCAATGGCAGTAAACTTATCCGTCAATGTCTGTTGTATTTCTGCAAAATTTCTAGTGTTGCTAACTTTTTGATTATGTAAAGACTCCGTTACCTCTTTTTCAATATTAGTTATACTTCTAGTTATTCCGTCTTTCAACTCTGTAAACTTATTCTCTTGAGCAGTTCTAAAGCTATTCAATGTATTATTAATCAAATCGTTGTTTGCAGATATAGTTGTTGTCAAATTTGTACTAAGTGAGGTATTATTTCTACTAATTTCGTCCAGCATTGCAGTTTTTGTGCTTTCAAGATTTTTTCCAATATCACCAACAATGGCTGACTTTTGGTCATCAAGCAAAACTTGCGTATCCCCGCCACTTTTTACTTTATTTTTCAAAATTAAAAATACAAATATTGCAACCAAAAGCATAATCGCAGTCGCAAGCAACACCAAAAGTGCTATATCCATTACTTTCTTCTCCTTAATCTATTTAAAATCTCTTCTCTTGTAACAATTTTGCCATTGTGCAAAATCCAAAGTCTTATGTTATTCAACATTTCACCAATTTCACGGCCTCTAAAACCTAATTCCAAAAGGTCTTTTCCATTTATAGGCAAATCTTTAACTTTCATAGGCATACCATCAGCCAACATTTGATTTTTTAGCTGTATCAATTTTTTTACATAACTATCATCATAAGTATCCTTGTTAGTAGCAAGTCCATCCGCTTGTTTTAATGTGATAAAATCATCAAAATACTCAAAATTATCTGCAATGAAAACTCTGCATTTAGATGCCCTTGTTTTACCATCTAAATCAAACATATGAATGCGTGTTAACTTTTCCGCTCTTTCAATCTCTGCATTGGAAAACTTAAGTCTTGTTAAAATCTCTCTAACAAGTTCCGCACCTTTTATCTCGTGCATATACATATTGCCATATTCTTTAAGCATAATGGGTTTTGCAATATCGTGTAATAGTCCAACAATCATTAAACGTGGTGGCAAATTATCCATTGTAGCAAGCGAATGTTCAAACACATCATAAATATGATACTTAGGATTTTGTGCTACGCCTATGGTATCAAGCAATTCTGGAATAATATACTCCATTGCTCCTATATCTACCAAAAGTCTTATGCCATTACTAGCTTTTAACCCACTTTTGTAGCTGTTATATTTAAAAATACCCTCAAAAATCGATACTAATTCATCTTTTATCCGTTCTTTTGAAATATCTTTTAGCCCGACTGAATATTCTTTTGCAATACTTAAAGTCTTGTTATCAATACCAAAACCTAATTGCAAACTAAATCTTACAAGTCGCATTATTCGCAACGCATCCTCGCTCAAAGTCAAGTTAGCATCTCTAACAGTTCGCAATGTTTTATTTTTAATATCCTCAATTCCACCAACTAAATCTACTATTTTATCCGTGCAAATATCATAATATAAAGCATTACAAGTAAAGTCACGTCTGCTTGCGTCAATCTCAATATTATCTGTAAAAATACACTTGCTAGGTTTGTGCCTACCACTATTAAGCGGATAGCTATCTTGCCTAAAAGTTGTATACTCAAAACTCTCATTTCCGCATTTTATAACTAATGTCCCCGTTCTTTTGTATTGAGCGGCTATCTTAAAATCACTTTCTCTAAGCAATTTTTCTACTATTTCAATTTGTAGTTTAGAGGTAATATCAAAGTCACTTATAGGAAAGCCTAACAAACTATTACGAACCGCACCGCCCACAACATAAAGAGGTGCAAACGGCTCAAATAGTTTGGCTAATTTTTTTAAACTTTCTGGCAATAAATTTCTCACTACTAACCTCAATTACAAACTTACACAAACCTATAATTTTATACATTTCTACTAATGAATATCTTTTATTTAACGACAAACACTTTTTAACACATAGGCACATCATATTATTTAATTTTCTAAATTTGTTACACAAACTAAAATGTTAATTAGATTACACCAACTTACCAATGCTTTCAGCAGTTAATCAAATACTATAATGCTTACAATTATTGTCACTAGCAATAATAATTGTAAATTATTTTAAAACTTAATTTAAATACACGCTTTTGGCAAGCACGCATATTTCTTTTAAATTACGATACTTTTGTGAATAATCTAAGCCATATCCCACAACAAATTCATCTGGAATAACTTTGCCAATATACTCCCCGTTTATATCTACCTCACGTCTATCTGGTTTATCCAACATTGCGGCTACACGTAAACTTTTTGGTTCTCTTTTTTCAAGCAACTCTTTTAAGCTTTTAATAGTTCTACCGCTATCAATTATATCCTCAACTATAAGCACATTTTTGCCCTTTATATCCTCTTTCAAATCGTGAATTATATTAACATTATTACTTGTTTTTGTGCTATTACCATAACTAGATATTACCATAAAATCAAGCTTAATATCCAAATCAAGTTCTCTGATTAAATCGCTAAAAAATATACAAGCCCCTTTAAGTATACAAACAACTAATAGCTGTTCACCGCTATAAACTTTATTAATTTTGGTTGCAAGACCTTTTACTATCTCTTTTATTTCGCTCTCGCTTATTAAAACACTTTGTATATCTTTCTTATCCATAAAATCCTCTATATGCAAAACTTATTACATAATTAAAAGTAACATACTTTACTTAAACAACTTTTTTACAACGCATTAATATTAATTTTGTATATTTGCTTACTATCCTCAAGCACTTTGGCTTTTGAACTTATTTCCACTCCACAAACACAAATAATCTCTTGACCTATAGCAATTACTGGTAGTCTGTCACGCAACCTCAATGGAACTTTTTTATCCGTTAAAAAATCACCTAAGCTTTTTTTACCACCACCAAACTTTTGAATATAATCACCATTTTGCCTTAGTCTAATTTCCAAACTATCCAACTTATCTATAGCTATATATAAGTTCTTATCAATACCACTTTGCAAGCAATTTTCAAACTTTTTCGCTTTGCAAATCTGCAATTCATATCCACCTATTTCAAAAATACCTTCTGAAAATCGATACTTTTTTTGTGAATAACTAATTTTTTTTGCAATAACAACACCATCTTTTTCCTTATAAACAACTGTGTCGTAAGGCATATCAATTGAGCTATTTGCATTGCTTTCTGCAAACTCAAGAATAATATCAATATGCTTTCTTTCAATATCAAAGTTTATCCCCAAAAGGCTAAATGCACGCCTTATCATTTCAGCTTTTATTACATTGTGCTTGTTTTTAAAATCGCAATAAACACAATTATCCTCTAACATAAGTGTAGGTGTATTTTGGTCAATAAAGTCAAGCACTTCTTTAGCTATTTCAGCAAGGTTAAGCAAGCTATTACCAAACTGAGGATACTTTTGTTTTATAACTGGCAAAATCTCATTACGTGTAAAATTACGGCTATATTCATTATCTAAATTTGTACTATCCTCGCAATATTCAATTTTATTGTCACGAATGTATTCCATAATTTCCGCTTTGCTAGTATGTAACAAAGGGTGAATGATATGTCCATTTTCCACTGCCATACCCGTCAAGCCATTAATGCCACAACCTCTTGCGATATGCATAAAAATGCTTTCCTCTTGGTCGGACTTATGATGTGCAGTCGCAACAACATAAGCATATTCCGCAGTCGCCTTTTCAAAAATTTTATGACGCAATATTCGTGCGGACTGTTCAATAGTGTAACCATTTTCTTTAGCAAAACTAATAGCATCTACATCATACTTGTATAATTTAATTCCGTATTTTTCTGCATATCTTTTAACAAAATCACTA
This sequence comes from uncultured Christensenella sp., assembly GCA_910584035.1. Classification (GTDB taxonomy): domain Bacteria; phylum Bacillota; class Clostridia; order Christensenellales; family UBA3700; genus MGBC100798. The sequence continues at coordinate 7,971 of CAJTZR010000069.1, forward strand.
TCTCGTTTGCTTTCCTCACCACGTATATGGTGGTCAATATTAATAACAACATAGCTTTCTTTGGGGCGGTTTTGTCTAAACCACTCCAGCATTGCCATACTATCACTTCCACCGCTCACCGCCAATGCAATAATCGGATACTTATCTAAAATGCAAACCATACTCGATTTTATCATATATTTATTATATATCTTTTTATAGCTTTTTGCAAGAGATTATATCCTTTTAAAAAAATTACTATACAAATAAATTGAAGTACCAACTTTTATCACCACTTAATTTGTTTATTATTATTTTATTTATAAATTTTTGTACTTTATAGCAAATTTATATGGCAAATGAAAAGACTTTAATCTACTTTACTAACTATAGATTTTTGCAACAGACTATTGCCTTATAAATTTGTTTATAAAAAAATTCGAGTGCGAACTTTTATCACACCCGAATTTTATTTTCTATTTTTAATTTTACTATTTTAATTATTTTATCAGTACAAGCTATTAAAAATAAAACTCAATTTTGCTTTTTCCGCAAATTACATTCCATAATATTTCAGTATTGCTAACTGATAACCCTTTTACATTACTTATCAACATTGCTGCTTGCAAATATGGCTTATCTGCAAAACTTTTGTATAAAGTAACATTATTTGCTACTTGCCTCAAATAATTGACATCTGCACTATTCACTTTGCCGTCACCAGTAATATCACCTAGTACTGATAAATAAATTGTTTCAATATTACCATTTGATTTTAAGTGTTCTATTTTCCAACCAGTTCCAATAGCAAACTCGTAGCCATTACTGAACAAATTAGCAAATTTATTATCTGCACCATCACCATAAACTTGAGTTCCACTACAATCATATATCTTTAAGCTATTAAATTTAAACGGCAAAAGATTTTGAATAAACTCATTAACACTAGTGTTTGGCAATATCTTTCCTAAAATAAATACTCCGTTTGCAAGCTCTGCATCATTGTAATTATGCAATACTTCGTTTTCATTATAGTACTTACGAGTTCCGTCATTTTTATCAATATATAAATAGTCATATTCACTATCTGCAGTCTTATCTAAAAACACTTCACCATTTTTTAATACTATTCGTCCCTCCTCACTATCAAACAAACTAGCTGGGTCAACACCTTTATTGTATCTTGTAAAACCATTTGTAATTGGATTAAAATAATTGTACTCTGGTACATAATAAGTGACAAATATCTTTTTCCCACTACCATCTTCCTTTAATTTTAATGTATTACTAATCGTAAAATAAGTATTTCTACCAACTAAATAAATATCACTCTTTTCACCATTTCGTTGTGTATTGCCATAAATATCGTTAGCACCATAAAATCGTAAATTACTACTTGTCATAATTCTTATTCCACCGCCATAATCACCACAACTATTATTAGCAACTATCACATTACTTACAGCAACGCTTTGACAATATGAAGTAGTTATCCCACCACCACGTGAAACTGAATCATTATATGCAACTATTACATCAGAAATATACATAGCCCCAACGCCGTTAGCATAAATTCCTCCACCGAAATCATCCGATGTTCCAGTGGTTTTATTAAAAGCAATTAATGTGCCACCATTTATAGCAACACTATACGCACCTACACTACCTACAGCAGAACAATACTCACTTGAATTATCAAATATCAAACCACCACTTATTGCACCTAAAGTTGAAGCACAATAATCAATTGCCGAAGTTGTTTTTGACCAGTTTTCAGTAATTATTCCTCCGTGCATATAAAAATAAGCACCTTGGTGATTTACATTTATACCACCACCACTTGAATCAGCTACACAAGCACCACCAGTAATTTTGCCATAATTCAACCCTTTTAAAGCATTGTATAATAATTCTCTATCATCCTTATATTGCTCATAAATATTTTCCACTTCCTCAGCATTGTATGAGGAATCATACAAATCTAATCTCCCCTCATAAACTAGGATAACATTCCCTTGAAATGTTGCTTTATCCCCAGTTAAATTACCTGCTTCATCTCTTGATTTCAAGCGTCTATCAATCGTATGACCATTCAAATCTAATGAAACCATAGCATCACTAGTTACTGCAGGACGACCAGAATAAAAAGCGTCACTATATCCTTGACCACTACCATCACTACCAAATGAAGTAACAAATATTTCATCGTCTTTTGCAAGCCAATCCTTTTCCAAAATAACATTTACATTAGCATTATGATTAGCGGAGTAAGTAATCGCCTCTTTCCACTTAGTTGCCATATTGCCACAAATACATGGTGTACCATCTTCACAAGTACAATCTGTACCAAGCCTAAAAGTTTGTCCCGCTGGCAATGTCACCTTTCCTTGAACATTTGTATTGATATTATTATCCTCTTGAGCCACATAATCTTGCTTAGCACTGCTTAATAAACCAGTATTATCACTACTACTAGCAACGCTATTAACACTTAAACAGTAGGCAACCATAAGACAAATAATGGCTATCGCTAAAAAGATTATTCCCGCTCTTTTTATG
>CAJTZR010000070.1 GCA_910584035.1 uncultured Christensenella sp.
GAGGATAAACATATTTTGGATGAAGATTTAGAATATATTAACTCTACTTATGATATGTCAATAGACAATATTGAGGATATTAAAGCCACTATAGAAAAATATGCAATCGGCTACCAGTTGGATAGAATTTATAAGCCCGATTTGGCTGTATTGATTCTTGCTATTTGTGAAATGAAATATAATACAGAAATTCCTCGTGCGGTTGCAATTAGTGAGGCTGTTTCTATTATAAAAAAATATTCCACAGCAAAAAGCGGACCATTTGTAAATGGTATTTTGGCTAGTGTTTATAAGGAGCTTAATAATGAATCTAATTAATGGTAAAGAGGTATCTAAAAATACAAGAGAAAAAGTTGCCGTAATGGTAAAAGAATTTATTGCACAAAAAGGTAGGATACCTTGTCTTGCGGTTATTTTAGTTGGTGAAGACCCAGCCTCACAAACTTATGTTAAAAACAAGATTATTGGTTGTGAAGAGGTTGGAATGAAGTCTTTATCTTTTAGACTACCAGCAACTAGCACAAATGAGGAAGTTGCCAAAATTATAAAAGATTTGGCAAGTGACGAAAGCGTGGATGGTATTTTAATGCAATTACCATTACCAAAAGGTCTTGACGAAAGATATTTATTGTCATTAATACCAGATAGTAAAGATGTTGATGGTTTTAGTCCTAACAACCTAGGTTTGCTTGCTATGAACACACCTCGTACTGTAAGCTGTACACCTTTTGGCGTAATGGAATTACTTGCTTCAACTGGTGTTAACTTAAGCGGTAAGCACGCAGTTGTTATTGGCAGAAGCAATACTGTAGGCAAGCCTATGGCAATGTTGCTATTAAATGCTAATTGCACAGTTACTGTATGCCACTCAAAAACACAAAATATGGCTGAGATTACAAAGCAAGCAGATATTTTGGTTGTGGCAATTGGCAAACCTAAATTTGTTACAAGCGATATGGTAAAAGATGGTGCAATCGTAATTGACGTGGGCATTAACAGAGTGGACGGAAAGCTTGTTGGTGATGTTGATTTTGAAAATGTAAGTAAAAAAGCGTCATACATAACACCTGTTCCAGGTGGTGTCGGACCTATGACGATTTCAATGCTTTTATACAATACTTTAATGTGTGCTAAATATGAGTGATTTTGTTTCTGTTACCTTACTTACAGGGTATATTAAAAACATATTAGGTGCAGAGGAAATGTTGCATAATATCAAATTAGTAGGTGAAGTTTCAGGACTTAGATGTTCTGGACCACACGCTTATTTTACACTAAAAGACGAAAATGCACAAATTCAATGTAATTGTTTTAGTTATGCAAAAACCTATCTGCCTAAAAATGGTGAGAGTGTTTGTCTTGTTGGTAGTGTGGATTTTTATCCGCCAGGAGGCAAGCTATCTTTCAATGCACGAAAAATTGAGCCGTTGGGGCAAGGCTTACTTGCCTTGCAGTTAGAGCAACTACGACAAAAGTTGGAAAAAGCGGGTTATTTTGATATAAAACACAAAAAGCCTATACCAAAGTATCCAAGTAACGTTTGTGTGGTGACTGCAAAAACGGGTGCTGTTATTCGTGATATTGTAAGCACTATTCGTAAGAAAAATCAATTATTGAATATAGACGTAATTGACGTTAAGGTTCAAGGTCAGTTTGCGGAAAATGAAATTATTTCAGCATTGACATTGGTTGATAGTATGAATTATGATGCTATAATCATTGCTCGTGGCGGTGGTTCAATGGAAGACTTAATGCCTTTCAATAGCGAAAGATTAGTATATAAAATCTTTGAATGTAAAACACCGATAATTTCAGCAGTTGGACACGAAACAGATTTTACTTTGTGTGACTTTGTTGCAGATATAAGAGTTCCTACACCAACCGCAAGTGGAGAGCTGGTAGGTTATGACGTTGAGGAATTGAAAAATACTTTGCTTGCTTATTGCGATATTTATAAAAAGAAACTTGGTAATCGTATTGCCTATGCTGAAATGCAATTAAATTCTGCAGTAAAAGTGATGGTAAGTAAATTGCACCTTAATATTCTTGAGTGCGAAAGTAAAGTTAAAAATTTGTCAACAAGCCTTGGTAGTATATTTAAAGTTAAGTGTTTGGAAGGCGAACACGCAATAAACAAAATTATGGCTAGAATAGATGCCAACAATCCTATTAGGATATTGGGACAAGGGTATAGTAAACTTTATGATTCAAGCGGTATTGCTATTAATATTGAAAAAGTAAATGTTGGTGACGATATTATAGTTTTAACAAATGGTGGCAAGATAGATGCAAATGTAAAAAAAGTGACTATAACAGAACAAAAATAAAGAGGATAATTATTATGGAATTTGAAAAGGTGTTGCAAGAACTAGAAGAAATTGCAAAAAAAATGGAAGATAAAAATACTACTTTAGATGAGAGTTTAAAGCTTTTTGATAAAGGGGTAAAAAAGAGTAGTGAATGTATAAAAGTTTTGAACGAAACAAAAGGTAAGGCGGAACTTTTGATTAAGGAACTAGATACTATTACTAAAGCAGAGTTAGTTTTGGAAGAAAACTAAATATTTATTCAATTATTATTGGAATAAATTTTTAATGTGAATTGCAAAAAAGTAATAGTAAATTTAAGGTGTTTAATGAGAGAATTTTTGAATAACAACAAATTGATATTTGAGGGATATTTGAAAGAAAGACTTTGTGAGTTGCAAGATGTCCCACAACCTATTGGCCAAGCTGTTGAATATGCTTTGGACGGAGGTAAAAGACTTAGACCTATACTTTGCGTATTAGGTGCTAACTTTATGGGACAAGATTTTGATTCCATTAAAAATTTAGCTTTGGGAGTTGAATGTATTCACAATTATTCCTTATGTCACGATGATTTGCCGTGTATGGATAATGACGACTTAAGGCACGGAAAAGCTAGTACTCACAAAAAGTTTGGTGAGGGTATGGGAGTACTTACTGGTGACGCTCTTTTAAACCTTGCATTTGAATTTATGCTTGATGGTGAGCATAATGCCAATTATTACAAAGCCGTAGCATACATTTCTAAAATGAGCGGTATATATGGAATGGTTGGCGGTCAGTGTATAGATATTTGCAGTGACGAGTACAGAGAGAAAAGCCTTGACGAGGTAATTAAACTAAATACTTTAAAAACAGCGTGTTTATTTAAAGCTGCTTTGGTAGGTAGTAGCATTAGCCTTGGTGCTAAGGCAGAGGAAATTGCAGATTTAGAAATTTATTGCTCTAAGTTAGGTCTTATTTTTCAGATTGTTGACGATATATTAGACATTACTTCTAATGCAAAGATTTTAGGTAAAAATATTAACAGCGATATAAAAGCAGATAAGACGACTTATATATCTATTTGCGGAATAGACAAAGCAAGAGAGGATATAAATGTGCTAGAAAGTGAGGCAATTGAGGTTTTGCAAAAGTATGGAAAGCGTGCAGATAAATTGATAGACCTTGCAAAATATTTGACAAATCGCAGTATGTAGTATATTGATTGTTTGTAGCGGATATTGAAAGAATTTTGTTTACAATTAGTTGCAAAGGTTAAAAACACGCCGAAAATCGGTGTTAAATTGCAAAATGAGGGCTTATGGAGTTAAAAGATATAAAAATGCCAGCAGATATCAAGGGAATGGATATTGCTGAACTTAAACAACTTGCAAGAGAGTTAAGACAAAAAATATTGGACACTGTTATGATTAATGGTGGACATTTGGCAAGTTCGTTAGGTGCGGTGGAAATTATCCTTGCTATGCATTATTGTTTTGATTGTCCAAAAGACAAATTTATATTTGATGTTGGTCATCAATGTTATGCTCATAAGCTTTTAACTGGTAGATATGAAAAATTTTCTTCTTTAAGGCAGTTTGGCGGTATAGCTGGTTTTCCAAAAATAAATGAATCGGAATATGATTGTGCGAATACTGGTCACTCAAGCACAAGCATATCTTTGGCTTGTGGACTTAGCCGTGCATTATGGCAAGACAATTCCTCAAATATTACAGTGTCAGTAATTGGTGATGGTGCTTTGACTGGTGGACTAGCCTATGAAGCACTTAATGATTGCATTAATTTAAAGAAAAAACAAATTATTATTTTAAATGATAATTCAATGTCCATTTCGGAGAATGTAGGTAGTACTGCTAAATATTTGTTAAGGTTGCACACCTCAAATGCCTATAACAGATTAAAGTCTAAAGCTTACAATATTGTTAGAGGTTTTAGGATTGACAATGCAGCTCCAGCAATGAGATTTTTGTACAAAGCAAAAAATAGCGTTAAATACTTTTTACAAGGCGGTATGCCGTTTGAGCAGTTTGGCATTAGGTATTTTGGACCTATTGACGGACACGATTTGGAAGATTTGATAAACATACTTGAGGTTGCAAAAAAGGAAGAGGAAAGTTGTATTATTCACGTTGTAACTAAAAAAGGTTACGGCTTTAAGGAAGCAGAGGATAATCCAGCTAAATATCACGGATATAGTCCTAAATGTGGTGGTAAATGTGAAAACAGCATTTCATTCTCTGACGCATTTGGTGAAGCTATGAAAAATATTGCAAGCAGTAATAGCAAAATTTATGCTGTCACTGCCGCAATGAGAGAGGGAACTGGACTTTTGGGTTATTCAGAAATGTTCCCTCAAAGGTTTAGTGATGTAGGAATTGCAGAGGGGCACGCAGCAACAATGTGTGCAGGGCTTGCTCTTGGTGGATATAAACCTTATTTTGCAGTGTATTCTTCATTCTTGCAAAGGGCATATGATAACTTGATTCACGATGTATGTTTGCAAGACTTGCCAGTAACTTTCTGTATAGACAGAGCTGGTATTGTGCCAAATGATGGGGAAACACATCAAGGTATTTATGACGTCAACTTTTTGAGATTAATTCCAAATATGACTATAATTGCACCAAAAAGTGCGGCAGAACTTAACGAAGCAATAAAGTGGTCAGTGAATTTTAATCATCCATTGGCTATTAGATATCCTAAAGGAATGAGCCTTATTGGTGGGGAAGTAAAACCGATTGAACTTGGCAGTTGGGAAGTGCTAAAAAAATCTACAGATAAATTGGTTATTTTGGCAGTTGGTGCGTTAATGGTTGGGCAAGCAATAAAAGTTTGTGCAAAACTTGAGGAACAAGGTATTAATGCAGAAGTTGTAAATTGTAGGTTTGTTAAACCAATGGATAGAAATTACTTATCCACACTTGGTGGTAAATTAGTAGTAACTCTTGAGGATAATCAACTTGCTGGTGGCTTTGGAAGCAGTGTGCTTGAGTATTTTAATGAAAATAATATTACTGCAAAAGTTGTACGTATGGCAATAAATGAGCAGTTTTTAACTCAAGGTAGCATTAAAGAATTACTTGAAATGGTTGGTTTAGATGTGGATAGCATATTAAAAAATTGCATTGCACATTATAATGCTTTTATGAGGACAGAATTATGAAAATAGGTATTTGTGTCAATAAACATAGAGATTTTGAGTGTGCTACAGCTTTAAAGTTTATAGATTGTGCTACAAAAAAAGGTTTGCAAGTGTTTGTTGCTAGTGGTGTAGAGGAATTTATTAAATTGCCAAGTTATAGCTTAGACGATGTTGCCAAAAAGTCTGACATTATGGTTGTTTTTGGTGGTGACGGAACTATGCTTTCAGTGGCAAGGCGAGTTGTAAAATATGAAATACCATTGCTTGGAGTTAATAAGGGCAATCTTGGTTTTTTGACTGAGTGTGAGGATACTGGTTTTGATAGTTTGGTTACAAGATTAATAAATAATGACTTTAGAATTGAAAAACGTTCAATGCTAAAGGCTGATGTTTGTGGAGAGGAATATCTTGCACTTAATGAGATAAGTTTGTCAAGAGGAATGTCAAGCAGAACAATAGATATATCTATCACAGTTGACGGAGGTCTTTGTGACATAGTAACTGGTGACGGAGTAATAATCAGCACGCCAACTGGCTCAACAGCCTATGCAATGAGTTGTGGCGGGGCAATTTTAAGCCCAAGTGTGAGAGCAATCGGAGTTACGGCTATCTGTCCACATAGTTTAAATTCCAGACCAATGGTAGTTGGTGATGAGAGTAAAATTCTTTTACATACACAATGTAATAGCGTGAATGATATTATGGTGTGTGTAGATGGTGAAAATGTTACTTTGAAAGATTGTGATAATCTTGAAGTACTTGTTGAAAAAAGTGACTTTTACACTCAACTTATACGATTAAATGATAGCAATTTTTATAGTAAATTAATTCAAAAGATGTTTGGCTGGAATAAGTTAGGTTAAGGAGATAGATATGAAAAGAAATAAGCGACAATTAAAACTTATGGAAATTATTAATAATCATGATGTGGAAACACAAGGTGAACTTATTGAATTATTGCAAACTGCTGGCTTTTCAGTAACACAAGCAACAATATCAAGAGATATTAATGATTTAGGTATAACAAAAATTATCGCACCTAACAGACGATATAAGTATGTTTGTCCTAAAGAAGAAAAAGAGGACTTGACGAATAAATATAATAGTTTGTTTAAACAAGCAGTTGTAGAAGTTAAATCAGCTCAAAATATTATAGTTATAAAAACTATAATCGGCTCAGCAAATAGTGCAGCTGCGTTTATAGATAATTTAAATATATCCGAGATTGTAGGAACATTAGCTGGTGATGATACAATTTTTTTGGTAGTGGAAAATGAGCAAGTTGCGGTAAATGTTAAAAAGAAATTGAATAGTTATTTGCAATAAATTATAAAAAATCATTCAAAAATCGATACTAATTTGATATTTTTAAGTAGGAACAAGTAATTTTAGGTTTATAGTGTAATGCAAAAATTAATTGCACTTGTGTTTGGAGGTGTTTATGTTACGCACACTGACAATTAATAATATAGCTTTAATATCTTATGCAGAAATAGACTGGGGGCAAGGTTTAAATATCCTTACGGGTGAAACTGGTGCAGGTAAGTCAATAATTATTGATTCACTTAACTTTGTGCTTGGAGATAGAGCGGATAAGTCACTTATTCGAGAGGGTGAGGAGGAAGCTTTAGTTGAGGCTGAGTTTGATGAAATCAATAGCATTACTCAAGAGATATTAAAAGAGTATGAAATTGATTTTGAAGATGGCTTGATTTTGTCACGTAAAATGACTATAGATGGTAAAAATATTTGCAGAATCAATGGTATAAAAGTAACTGTCAGTGCGTTAAAGAGTATTGCTTCTTCTTTAGTAGATATCTATGGTCAACACGAAAATGCTATTTTACTAAATAGTGATAATCATATTAATATATTGGATAATTTTATTGGTGATAAAATCACTTGTGCAAAACAGGAGTATTTGCAAGCATATAATAATTTTAAGCAAATACGATTTAAACTTAATGAATATAATAAAATGACTGATGTTGACATACGTTGTGAAATTTTGCAAAAGCAACTTGAGGAAATCAATGAAGCAAACCTTGTTGTAGGTGAGGAAGAAGAGTTGCAGAAAAAATGCGATATGTATGATAATCAAGAGGCGATTGTTAGGGCATCAAGTAACGTTTATACATTGCTTAATGGTGATATGGAAAACAATGCTTGCGACAGCATACATAGTGCGATTAGGGAATTATCTAAAATTGAGGAATATAACTCAGACATTACAGAATACATTGCACGACTTGAGGAAACAAGAATTGAAATTGCGGATATTGCATCAAGTGTTGATAGCATTAGTAATAGTGTAAGTGTAGATGAATTTGAGGCACAAAAGGATATTGCAAGACTTAGTGTTATCCATAATATAGAGGGTAAATATGGTGATACAGAGGAACAAGTCTTAGCTTATCGAGATAAAATCGCAAGCGAAGTAGAGGAATTGTCAAACTACAGCTTTATGCTTGAAAAGTTGACAAATGATTATAATTTAGCTTTAGAAAACTTGGAACAAAAAGGTATTGACTTAAGTGATGTTCGTAAAACTTACGCTACTAAGTTTGAAAATCTTGTTGTAAGCGAATTAAAGGAACTTGGTATGCAAAATACTGGTTTTGCTGTAGATATTGTCACATATAATGATATTGAAACTATAGCACATAAAGCTAGTACAAATGGCATTGACATTGTGGAATTTTTGATTTCACCAAACTTAGGTGAACCGCTTAAACCACTAAGAAAGATTATAAGTGGTGGTGAAATGAGCAGATTTATGCTTGCAATCAAAAAAATAACCGCACAAATTGATGGTGTTAACGTAATGGTATTTGATGAGATTGATACTGGTATTAGTGGCAAAATTGCTCAAGTAGTTGCAAACAAGTTGTATGATATATCTAATAGCAAACAAGTATTAGCTGTTACACATTTACCACAACTTGCGTCAATGGCAGATGTACACTTTTTAATTGCTAAATCAACAGATAATGGCAGAACAAATACAAATGTAACTTTACTTAATAAAGAAAAATCTGCTGTAGAAATTGCAAAAATGATTGACGGAATAGAGGCAAGTGAGTTTGCAGTATTGCATGCAGAAAAGCTTTTGGATATCGCAAAACAATATAAGGAAACTCATAATTAATACAATTTAGTGTCTATTCTTATTAATGTGATAAATTGAAAATATTAAAGTTTTAAAAATAATTAAATAATTAATGGTATTTTATGTTGGTAAAAAATTGGACTAAAAATATCAAAAAACTTGCGAAAATCGATACTAAAATTTATTATAATGTATTTTGCTAATAAAAATATATTGATATTGAACAAGTATCTACGATAAGGTATATAATGTAAAATGGAATTATTATTAGTAACTATTTGATATTATCAGAGCATTAATAATATAAAATTTTAATGTTATTTAATTTTGCTTGTAAAAATTATTTTGCCTAAATTTGCCTAAAGTAGCTCGTGTATATTTTGTAGTATGGAGTTATTTTAAATTAAAATATGTTGTAATAAAAAAGTGAATAGCATTATTATTTATATATATTGTAAAAAATACTTCATACATTTCATAACAAACTATTGTAGTCTGCACAAAGTGTCTAATATTTATTATTGAAACAAAGTTATCTCAACATTGTTACAACTTTAAATATTTATTTGTTAAAAGAATCAATTGTATTTATAAAAATTTGAATTAGTTTAAAATGTATAATTTTGTATGGTATAGAAATAACCAAACATTAATTTATTTAAACAAAATTAAAATTTAAACACTTGATTTATTATTAAAAAGTTTAATACACAATATGCTACTGTGGCTCAGTCGGTAGAGCAGCTCACTCGTAATGAGCAGGTCGGCGGTTCGATTCCGCCCAGTAGCTCCAATACCTCTAAAGTGCTGTTGGCACTTTAGAGGTATTTAACTATTTTGGCAGAACTGCTGGGTTGCCTGCTCATTAAATCGGGGTCCCCAAAAAACTGAAAAGTTTTTAGGGGTGGGAAAAGGTCGGCGATTCGTTAAAGAGGGTTACTCAATAGGATTGAGTTTGTTATTGGAAAATTGTAATAGATTGTTTTAGTGAAAATAGGGAATTTAAAAGCATTACATAAATTAATTTTAATTTATATAGTAAGTTTTCATTATTAATATCAATAAAATCAATTATATATAGTGAAATTTTAACTTTTAAGAATGATAAAAATATAAAGAAATTTTTAAATATTATCTAGTGATATTTGTAAACATTTTATGCAAATAACTCATATAATATAGTAAGATAAGAATAGATTTTTTCTGACATATTTATTAACATATAATTTAGATAATCAATAAGTATTACTACATATTTGGCTCTTGTTATGGGGGGCTGTATGTAGTAATTTTTTTAGGAGTTTAAAATAATGCTTATACCAAATCAATCAAATGTAACTTACAATTCTATAATTCCTAATGAGGGAGCAACTGCTGGACAATTGGCAAGCAATACCGTAAATACAGAAAACTTATCTGATTCTATATTAAAGATTAGTAGTTCTGATAAAACTTTAGCAAAAGAGGGCGAAATAGTCCACAATAAGGTTGTTATAACAAATAATTCACAAACAAAACTTTCATATACTTTTATTGGAAATTATGAACCTAAGGGTGCAAGTTTTGTTGCAAATAGTGTTAAATTAAATGGAGTCGTTCAACAAAATAAAGATATGTATGCAGGATTCTATCTTCCCGATTTAAATCCT
>CAJTZR010000071.1 GCA_910584035.1 uncultured Christensenella sp.
TTTGAATTAACAATTGCTGATGTCAAATGCCACTACGTGTCGCTTATCGGGGTCCCCACAAAATAGCTTTTTTGTGGGGTGTATAAACAGCTTCCGATAATATAATTAAATATAGTGTTTGATATAAAAGCAAAGTAAAATACAAAACCTACTCCATTATAGAGTAGGTTTTTGTTTAATGATATTTTTAATTATAGATTCTATTGTTACTTAAAAAGTTGGCAATTATAATTTTATCTATGAGAAGTAAATTTTAAGCCCGCTTAAAATTTGGTATTGCGAGTGCAATACTATTTGCTGATGCAAGTACTTGAAATTCTAATTACCTAGTTGCTAGCAATTATCCCCACGTGCTGTTGCCTATGACTTATATATAACTATAGATTCAAAATTTGATTCGCCTAAACACTTGATAATTACGCTATGCGTTTTTATTTCTAATTCAGGTGAAATGTAACTTGGTTTATATGCTGTGTCTGTTTTTTCAAAGTCCATTGAGTTAACTTTTTTACCATCAATATAAACTTCAAAATTATTATTTTCCAACACAGATAGTAACAATAATCTGTTACCAGTAAATTCAAATTGTATTGCGGAATTAGTTTTACCAACATAAACACGACCGAATTTTGAAATTACATTTTGAATATCCCAACTACCAGTAAGTTTTAAATTTTTATCTCCTAGTGCTAATTGAGTACCATTATTTAGCAAGAATTTGTAAGTAAATTCTAGTTCAGTAATAAAAATATCATAATTATTAAAAGAAGATTCTATTGCCAGTTTATAATATTGGAATGTGTAAAGTTTATTAAATTCAAATTGCTGTAGTGATTGAGGCAGATTATCACTTGCTACTGTATTTATTATTAAATCCCAATCAGTCCCATTTGAACTGATGTATAATTTTAATTTTTTTGGTCTTTGATGACCATTAGTACTTTTTCTTAAATGTATAGTAAATACACTAGCTGTAATAGGTTGGTCAAACTTAGCAACAAAATATAATGGATTTGTTTCAGAGAAACTATTATTTGTTGTAAATATATATGTGTTTTTGTCTCCATCAACCAAATTCTCTATTTTATTTGAATTAGCATTGTGTGGTTTATAATTTGTTTCAACTATAGTTTGCTTTGTGTCAATAACTTGTTGGTTAGTTTCTTTATAACTATAAACAAGATTTTTGTTATAGTAGTATTCTGGATTAAAGTGGTTCTCAGCAGGTTGATAACTTTCTCTATATGCTGTAGCATAGCTTATTGTTGTTGGGTTTTGAATATCTGGTAATGGGTTTCCATCAGAGTCAAGTAACGGATTTCCGTTATCATCAACTTGAGGCATAGGGTCAGGTACTTTACCCATACCAACACCAATAAAGCTTCCTCTAGGGGAATTTTGGGCAATCATAACAGCTCTTAAATATACCCAATCACCATATTTTAAGTCAAGTTCAATATATGTTCCTTCAATTTGTTGACTATTTTGAGTAGGGAAGCCAGTGTTTGTTCCTTTTTGTATATATTCACACGAATATTTGAAATCACTATTTTTTTCTGGTATTTCGTTCACCGCAAGGAACAAAGCTACATTATATCTACCTCTTATCTGGAATCGGTATTTACCCGTTTCAGAAATTAGGAATTTGCCTTTTACTTCCATTACACTATTGTGACTAGCAGCCTCATTAGCTTCGTCAGTAGTCATCCAAATGTCAGTATTTGAGTTTTGAGTAGTATTTTTATTATCGCCTTTAATTACACCTGTATTGCCAGCATACCCATTAATAAATGCATCTTTTGCACTAGTATATTTTGTTTCACCTTCAAAATTATATGTTGTACGCTCTAACATCCTACCAGTTAGTTCGTGTGATTGCTCAAACTCCAATATCAAATCAACATCTTCAACTACAAATGCGTTATCATCTTTTGTTATCTCTAATGTAACATAAATCTCACCAGTCATTAATTTATCATTAGGTGATAAATTATATAGATAGTTGTCATTACCTATTCTTGTTATAACGCCATTCTCTGGTTGAGTAATGCTTTTAACTTTGTATGAGAAACCTTCTGGTAAAACTATACTACCTGATTTATGGTTGCCATCTGCTAAAAGAGTATAAGGTGATAGGTCAATTGTAAAGTCTTGTCCATAAGCTATTACATATGGTTGCATTGTTTTATTGAACTTATTTACATTATCATAGTTATAACCACGTCCAGTTTGATATACACTAGAAACTGGTACAAACATTGGATAATTTGGATTAGAGTTTGCTTTTAACCATTCAGCAGTAATCGTTCCTGGTTGAACTTCGTTTGCTCTTAACATCTCAGAGAAGTAGTATGTCATATTATAGTGAGTAACTTGTTCCCACTTTTTAAAGTAGTTTTGGTAAGATTGACCGCCCCCCAATTTTCTAACTTGCATAAAGGCGTCTGGACCAAAATTATGTAGTAGTGTGGCATACAAAGATAAACCTTTATTACCATTTTCTGGGTTTTGGTTAGGATTTTGAATACGTTTAACTTGTTCTAAAGCCCAAGTTGCTACTGTATATCTATTCCAACCGCCAAGACCTGTTGCACCAAAGTTACCCATCTGTCTTGAGGAAGATATTTGTGTAAATAGAGCATATGATACAAGAGTTAGTGCGTTGTTAGTTACCTCACCACCAGCACCAACACCATAGCCTTGGAAATTGTGGTGATATTCGTGTAGATTACCCCAACCACCAGATTTACGTAAACCTTCATAGTTTAAGGAGTTTGCCATCCAGCTACCAGGGCAGTTTACTGCACCTTGAGTTGGAAAAGCTACCGCAGCACCTGCAGCAACAAATGGGTCATATAAGAATACTATATTTTGATTGTAGCCATATGTAGTAACTGATGTGATTTTATCCCATAAAACTGCAACTTTGTATAAATCGTCATAAGAGTAGTTTTGAGCATAAATCTTTGGACCAGAGTGTAATACACCATTATCCCAAACTTCTAAATCAAAATAAGGTACAGTAGAGTCTTTATTTGCATCAAATTCCTCTGGTGTAGTGTGACCCAATATAAAGTGAGAATAAGTTACACCACCAGAAATAGTCATACTAAAGCTTGTAGTTATGCGATGAAAACTTGCATTTGAATTCGTTACATAAATTGGACCACCTAGGAAGGAACCAATGTATCCAACATAAACATCTTTTTCTGCATCATATTCTGCAGTATTTTTTGTTATCATCATTGAGTTTAATATAACTGGGAATCTTTGCATTTGACCTTTTGCTACCCAAATGTTATTTGCCTTTCTATTGTAAAGAGCCTGACCTATGTGTATCAAAACGCCACCAGTTCGCTCCATATCATCTTTGCTTATTTCAACTTTTATAACTTCACCCGCTGGGGCATATAAACCTGTTACATTATACATTTCTTGATAACTATTATTGTTATAAAGAAACGAACGAGGATTGAAAGTCATTTTTTTGATTACGGCTTTTTCATCATTTGATATATCACCGAAATACATTCCTACAGAGCTAATGTGTTTATAAAGTTTATTAGGACTACCAGTAACACGTTGTCCATTTAGATATAGATTACCATCTTTATCCATTTTGTCATAAGTATTTTTAGGATAACCATCGCTACCTATTCTTGTATGAATTGTACATAGTTGAATAGCTTCATTAACAAGTTTTTGTCTTAGCGAAGCATCACTCATACCTTGAGGTGTATAACCATATTTAGGATAATATTTTTCTGCTAATCCTGAAGCACTTTCATATGATACTTCAGTAGGGATTTTTCTGTCAACATAGCCTAGAATTTCAGCATTATAACCGGCAGTAGCAGTAGTGCGGTATTCATAGTCATATGTAGAGCCAGTAGTAATGCTATCACTCTTAATGCTTTGGCTTGAATTGCTTGGTAATTTGTTTTTGTTTGCATTAACCACGCCCAAAGATATACTTAAAATAAATATGAACATTAAGAACAATGCCAAAGCAATTATCGCAAAAAGACGAATTTTATTGCCTTTAAAGAAATCAACAAAAGTTGTTTTGCCTTGTCCGTTTGTATTAGCAGTTGCTTTAGTAGCTGTGCTTGTATTTTCTTGTTTGTTTTTGCCAGCAACCATAGCCACCATTTTATCTTTAAATGATACCTTTTGATTGTTTTGCTTATTGTCATTATTAGCTTTTGGTTTTTTCGCATTTTGTTCAACGTTTTCCTCAGCTTTATTCTTTTTGCCAAAAGCAAACATAGCGGAAAAATCAATTTTTGACTTTTCAGCCTTATTATCCTCAGTTTTGCTTGCAACTACTTCATCTTTAGCAGAAGTATTTTCAGCTTTTTTAGTTTGAGCTTTATCGGCTACTTTTTTTGTAGTTTTACTATCTGTTGTAGTGACGCTTGCTTTTGTAGTAGTTTTGTCAGCAACAGCTTTGTTATCAGCTTTTACTGTGTTTTTTGTCTCAGCCTTAGCAGTTGCAGCTTTAGGTTGTTCCGCAGTCTTGATGTCAGCTTTTGTACTTGATTTGCTAGTTACGTTAGTATCGGCTTTGCTATCAATCTTATTGCTTGTTTTTGCACTGGTTTTTGTTGCTGTTTTATTTTCAGTAGCTTTAGCTTCAACCTTAGTGCTTGTAGACTTTGGCTCTGTCTTACTTGCACTAGAAGCTTTAGCCACTACGTTGTTAGTAGCTTTTGTTTCAGCTTTAGTCTCTTTTGCAATTGAAGATTTTGTGCCACTTGTAACCTTTGCAGTGTCCTTAGTTGCTGTAGCCTTAGTCACAGCTTTAGTAGTTGCAGTAGTTGCTTTTGTAGACTTATTAGCTGTAGTAGTTTTGCTTGCATTAGTAGCTTTGCTGTTACTAGTTGTTTTTTCTGTCGTAGCAGTCTTTTTAGTTTCAGCTTTTTCGGCAGTAGCCTTACTACTTGTTGCCTTAGTGCTTTCAGCTTTTGTTACACTTGCCTTAGCAGTTGTAGATTTTGCGGAAGTAGTTGCTTTTGCACTTGATTCCGCTTTTTTAGCTGTAGTATCTTTGCTAGTGGTAGTTTTAGTTCCAGTAGCTTTAGGTGTACTTTCAGCGTTTTTTGTTTTGGAATTTTTTTCTGCCATTTTAAAATCTCCCAATTAAAAATTTTTATTATTTATATATAAATAATTATACATCACAAGTATAATATAATATGAACAAATTGTCAAGAAAGCGAATGCAGTTTTAAATACTAAATTTATTTTTAATAGAATTATTTACCAAAAATTTACCTTACTAAAAAAATTAAGTAAGTTTTTGACTAAGTGTGTAATATTAGTAATAAACTAATATACATAATTGACAAATTTGGAATTTGTGCGTATAATAAAAATACAAAGCTGAGTTTGCTTATGCATAATTAGGCTTAAAATTATTTGAGGTGAATTTAATGAGCGAAAAAGAATTTAATACTGAAGAGACTGAACGTAACAAAGCTCCTGAGGTTGAGGCAGAAATTGTTAATGAAAAAGAGAATAACAAAAACACAAGTGCAAATATTAATTCTGATGACGAAATGACTAAGAAAATTATATTTTCATTATGTTACTTGTTTGGAATTTTGTTTTTTGTTCCATTATTGCTTTATAAAGATGATTCTAGGGCAATACGTCACGCAAATGAGGGATTAGTTTTACTATTATTTTCAGTAGTAGGTAATGTCGTATTAGGTATTGTTTCTGGCTTTTTATGGTTCTTTAGTATTTTTATTGGCTTGTATTCTTTATTTATATTTGTGTTGGGAATTATTGGTATTGTATATGTTGTAACTGACCAAGAAAAGGAATTGCCATTACTAGGTAAAATAAAATTAATTAAGTAAAACAATTTATTTTAATATAAAATTTTTTAAGAAATTGCAATTTTTTAAATTATAACTTTTTATGAACAGAATTAAAAATTAAATAGCATTAAAACAGCAAGGCGAAATGATAAATTTGCCTTGCTGTTTATTATACTATACCTTTAAATAAAAAGTATTATGATAAATATGTAATATTATTTTTTAAATAGTTTGAATTATGATTGAGTTCTTCCACCGCCAATAGGAGTTAATTTTGCCCAAGTTAGTGGTCCAACTATACCATCAACCGCAAGTCCGTTTTCTTCTTGAAATTGTTTCACTGCATTAAGAGTGTTATTGCCGAATATTCCGTCCGCAGTTCCAGCAGGGTAAAGCTTTGCAACCAACTTTTGTTGTAAGTAACGTACATATACGCCACGACTACCAGACCTTAACAATGGTAACTTGCTATCTTGCATCATTAAAGTCCTCCAAGTATTTCTGCCAACAATGCCATCAACCGCTAAATTATTTTGTTGTTGGAATTTATATACTGCATTTTGAGTGCCACTACCAAAAATGCCGTCAATAGTTAGTGCATTGCCATATAAATTTAAATAGCATTGTAAAAATTTTACAACATTTCCTCTGTTGCCATATCTAATTGTAGACATTTGAGTGTAATCAATATTTGCAATGTATTCTACATCTAAATTATTACTTACTCCAATTGCACCGCCATCACCACAATCTCTTTGGAAGTCAGGGTCCATCATTAATTTTGCTTCCTCAAAGTTAGTCATAAATCCACATTCTGCAACAACAGCAGGGCAGTTAATGCTTCTTAACATTCCTATGCCGTATAAAGTGCCAATACCCAAATTTTTAGTGTCTATTTCTTCACTTAAGCCACTTGATACATCATACGCAAGTAATTTACTTGGTTGAGTAAAGCGGTTTTCATTTGAATAAAAAACTAAATGTCCATTAGTTGGATTAAAAGATAAATCGTTACCAATTGCATTGTAAGCATATGTAATTAAACAAGTTAAATTTTGTCTGTTTGCTCTAACAACACGTTGATTGATTGAAATATCTGAAAGCTCTGGTTTAACATCAAAAACATTAAAGCCAGTTCGTAAACAAGCAATCAAAAAATATAATTTTGCAGGGCGGTTAAATTCGTTTTCATAAAAGCTTCTATTTATGTAAGGCATTATTGGTGTTCGTTTACCAGGAGTAATTGGTTGTATGCCGTGTTCATCATTTGCACCTATTGTATAGTTTCCAGCAAAAGCCATTGTTATATCCTCCGTTTTTTGTACATACTATGCTTAAAATTTTTATATTGTGAAAAGTGTACTAATTTTCTTGAAAGCTAGTATAATGGGGGATAATAAATGGTATTAAAATTTTGTTAGTAGTAATTAATTCATTTGAACATTTAACTTACATATTGATAATAACACTGAATAATGGCGTTAAAGTAATTTAGCATCGATTTTTGACTGGTTTTTTATAAGTTTTAAACATTAATAGCTTTTATTGATAATTAAAAATTATAAATTTTATTTGCAATTTTTTGTCCAAAAGAAATATCGTGTTCAACAAAGATAATGCTAAGTTCTGTGTTTTCTAATAGACTTTCAATCTGCATACGAGTAAAAATATCTAAATAATTCAATGGCTCGTCCCAAACATACAAATGTGCTTTTTCTGATAAACTTTTTGCAAGTAAGATTTTCTTTTTTTGTCCCTCAGATAGTTTAGCAATATCCTCAATTTGCTCTTTAGTATCAAAGCCCATTTTATTTAAAATTGCTCTAAATAGTGCTTGGTCAATATTGTTTTCAAGCGAGAAATTTTTTAAGCTACCACGTAAATTATCTGCGTTCTGTGGGATATATGAAATTTTTAAATCGTTAGGTATAGTGATATTTCCACTATGCTCAATATTTTCGCCTATAATTAATTTTAACAAGCTACTTTTACCACAACCATTTTTGCCATTTAGGAGCAATCTATCACCTTGTTTTATTGTTAAGTCAATAGGTTCACATATGCTTTTGCCGTCATAAAATATTTTTAGATTATTAGTGTTTATTAACTTGTCATTACGATATGGTAGGCAAGTGATTTTTAGTTCATCCATTCTTTCTGTATTTTGCAATAATTCAGATTTTTGTTCAATTGACTTTAATTGTCTGTTTTCTGTAGCTTTTGCACGTTTCATCATTTTTGCTGACTTATGACCAATAAAGCCTCTATCAACTGGACCATTGCCATATTTGCTTGATTCTACTTTATCTGCCCATTCGCTAGTTCGCTTTGTGGCTTTTGATAATCTTGCAATTTCTTTTTTCAATTGTTCATTTTGAGCTTCTTCAAATGCTTGTGTGGCATTAAAATTATCAAACCAACTAGAAAAGTTACCTTTTTGTACTTCAATATTACTTTTGTTAATGGATAAAATATGGTCAGTGCACATATCTAAAAAGTATCTATCGTGTGATACTAAAATAAAGCTTTTCTTTTTCTTAAGATAATTTGCCAAAACCTTTCTACCTTGGGAATCTAAATGATTAGTGGGTTCATCAATTAATAAATAGTTATCCTCATTCAAAAATAAGCCTGCGAGCAAAATTTTAGTTTTTTCACCATTAGACAAAGTGCTAAAATTACATTGCAAAATGTCATAGTCAAGTTGTAAATAGGAAAATTCACGGATAATCTCCCATTCCTCAGCAGTAGGGCAAAGTCCCTCCATAATGTAGTAAACAAGTTTATTTTGCTCCTTGATAGGGTAGGGGAAATAAGTAAATTGCATTGTGCAACTTATTGTACCTTGATATTCAAATTCTTTCATTAAAAGCTTTAAAAATGTTGTTTTACCTCTGCCGTTTCTACCAACAAGTCCAAGCTTCCAGTTTGTATCAATCTGAAAGCTTACGTCTTTAAAAATATTTTGTGTACTGCTATCATAAGCAAAAGTTAAATTTTGTATGTTTATTAATGACATAAAATCGCCTCACTTTTAAAATTCGTATATTATAAATCTACATTGATAAGAGTAGATTACTATAAATAATGGTATCATTTTCTATGCTACTCAAAACGTTAGCTACTAACATTAAATTGATAGATAAAATTGCATAATTAACTTGTAAAATTATTAGCTAAATATTAATATTTAACATTTTAATTTGTATATTATTGATACAATAAGTGCTAATTTTGTATAACTCAAATAAATAAGTAATTATAAACTTTTAGACTTAGCAAAACGGACTGAGCATATATATCCCTATTACTTTATTAGATTAATAAATTTTGTAAAATTTTACGCTAAATGTTATTTTAATTTCTAACAACGCATTGTTTTTATGTTGTATAAAATTTAGAAGCACACGCATTAGTCTTAAAAGTTTTTGTTTCTAAAGCATATGTTATGCAGTAAACTGAATAAAAAAAGGCTATTGAGAAAGCTCTCAATAGCCAGTTTAACTATCAAATATTACTTTCTTGCATAACAAGAGTTTGCAATCTAACTTGCAATACCCATATTTAGTTTAGCAAAAAAGTATTTCATCACGCACCTCAACTTTAAATATGATAAACATTTTAGCATAAAAGTTTACATATTTCAAAATATTGATTAATAATATTATAACATACTTTTTTAGTTATTGCAACTACTTAAACAAATTATTTTATAAAAAATTGAATAAAACCCGTCAAAAATCGACATTAACTTGTAAATTAATTAAGAAGTATATAGTTTGTCATTGAATAAAAAAGCAAGTAAAATAACAAAATATAATAAAAGTATTAATAAAAATATCAATTCAAAAGCGATATTTGAAAAATTATTGTAAAATTTGCAAAAAATGCTTTGACAAAGCAAATAAATTGTGTTATTATAAGTAAGCAATGGAGAAATACCCAAGAGGCCGAAGGGGCTCCCCTGCTAAGGGAGTAGTACGGGTAACCGTAGCGAGGGTTCAAATCCCTCTTTCTCCGCCAGAAGGGAATTGTACGAACACACGTCAAAGTGAGTTCGTACTTTTCCTTTTATATGAGTGTTTTGGCGTGTGCATACCCATTACGGACTTACTGCCTAAACCACCTATTCCTACGGCTTGGCAGACACAAAAACGTGATGAGAACGGCAACTTTACAAAATAACGTAATGGGCACTTTGAGAGAAATCTTAAAGTGCCTTTGCTATTTGCTTGAATAAATCATTTGTTTTTGATATAATGATTATAC
>CAJTZR010000072.1 GCA_910584035.1 uncultured Christensenella sp.
AGTTAGAGCAAGTAGAGCCTACTCAAGCGGAAAGAGTAGTTACAACTGAAACTGACAATGCGGAAAGTGATAATGTTGCTAATGAGCAAAAAACTGAAACTCAAAGTCAAGAAAGCGTTAAAGAAGAGGTTGCCTCTAATACTATTGTAGAAAATGAGGTCACAGCTGATACAACTACTGAAAATGCGAAAGCTGATGAAAAGAAAAATGAGGAAGTAGTTGCAGATACTACAGCTGAAAGTGAAGTAGTTGCAGATGTTGCTACAATGCCTATCAAAAAACAAAAAAGTACTGCAAAAGAGATTAAGGCAGAAAAGGTTGCACCTAAGCCAAAGATTGTTAAAGCAGATAAGGAAAGTAAACCAAAAGTTGTAAAGGCGGATAAGGCAAGTAAGCCTAAAGTAGTTAATGCTGATAAGGCTACAAAACCCGCAGTTAAAAAAGTAGAAAAGGTGGGCAAGTAATATGAGATTTTGGGATATTTTAAAAATATCTTTACATAACATTTTTAACAATAAGCTGAGAACGTTGCTTGTAACTATTGTGTTATTTGTTTTGTCAACTATAATTATAATAGTTGCGTCAGCTGGTGTAAATATTGCTACTGTGTTAAATGAAGTTAGCGATGTTTCAACTCACGCCGATGTTGTTTTGGAATATCTACCGCAATATGGTGAAAATGACGGCGGATTTTATGGCTGTAAAGATTTTAAGAAAGATGAAATAGAAGGTTTTAGAGAAAAAGTAAGTAAGGAATTACCTTTTTTGCAAAATGTGGTAATGTATTCAAGAGATAATGTCAGATTGCAAAATTCTGGTGGTTGGGTAAACTTTACATTTATTGACACTCAACAGAATTTGTTGGCAGGTCGTGAAAACTATTTAATAGGCGGTAGACTTTGGAATAAAGCTGATTCGGGTAAAGCTTATGCTTGGATAAATGATTATTGTGCAGAGCAAAATAGTTTTGCGATTGGGGATACTATAAACTTAGATGTTACTATACCTTCTAGTGACGGAAATTATAATAATGCTATTTTAAAGACAAAACAAGTAGTAATTGCTGGTGTTGTTGACTATCAAGAGTATACTTTTGGTCAAAGCCCGTTTATGCTAATAGACTATAACTATGCACTAAATAATGAGATTAGTATTAATAGTATTAGGTTTGAGCAATCTAGAATATCTGAACCCGCAACAATGGCTCAACTTAACAAAGTAAAAAGTTTCCAAAAGGAAAATGATGCCTATGATGCGAAGAAAAATCCTCAAGGAATATACGCATATTCTCAAATTCTTGAGGAAAGAAAAATGATAATGATATTTAATATGATTATTGTAATAGTGGTACTTGTTGTATCTGTAATTATAATACTTTTGAGTATTGGTTGCGTGTCAAACTCAATACAAATTACGGTGGAACAAAACTCAAAATTCTTTGGAATGATGAAAGCAATAGGTATGCGTAACAATGTAGTAAAAAGCATTGTAAGGATACAAGCAATAATTTCGATTTTGCTCGCAGTAATTCTTGCAACTGGTTTAACAATAGGTCTTTTCCACTTGTTTAATCCATTACTAGCTAAGGCAATAGCACCTTTAGGCATAACTTTCACATTGAGTATGCCATTCTATGTGCCAATTGTAGCGTTTGCACTTTTGTCTATTATGGTTATATTGTTTACAATAAAATCATTAAACAGAATTAGCAAAATGGACGTTGTGTCTGTAATAAGCGAGGTGAACTAATGAAACTGAATGATTATTGGAGACTTGCTAAAATTAGTTTGAAATCAAGGAAAAAAGCCACAAGAAGTACTGTAAGAGGTATGTCAATAAGTTTGATTATCATTGTTCCTCTAATTTTTGCAATGATTTCGGTTTATGGCTCTATTTTACCTCAATTAAATAAAAATCCAGAGGCTTTGTATGCAACTTTTAGAAGTACTCAAAAGGACATTAACATTTTAAAAGCTGGTGACAAAAAATGGGATTTTATGGAATATAGCTGTGGTCATACGTCATCTGGCAGTATACAATTTCTATCTAATGCGGTGGAAATGATTGAAAATTCAGACTATGAAATGTTGCATTACACAGTATTGAATAAAATGCACGATAGCAATAGTGGTAATTATGAGGAAAATGGTAATTCTGGTGATAATCGTTACTATGAAAGAATAACTATTGATGGTGTAAAGGACGATAATGGTAATGATAAAAAATATCCTTTAAAAAATAAAAGTTTATACACGGCAATTACATCAACTTCAATTGCAGTAATAGATAAAAATGATTTGAATGAGTTTAAAAAGCCAAAATATATGGTGTTTGGCGATAAGTATAATAGTGGTTTCAAAAATGATGGTGCTAGGCAAGTTATTGTAAGCAATAGATATTTACAAATGGCTGGACTTACTGCTGACGAGGTATATGGAAAGAAAATCAGCGTTTATTTGCGTGAAGATTTTAACTGGAATAGCAATGTAACTGCAAATGATGTAACGGTAAATAGTCTTGACCATTATCTATTTAGAGATTTTGAGGTCGTAGGAGTTGTTGGTGAAGTTCAGGATTTAGAGAACGAATATAGTTATTACTCAACAAATAGTGACATAACTCAAATGGATTTAATTATAACTTCAAGCTCTTATTATAGTCAAGATAATAAACCTGCAATTGTTCCGTCTTGTACTATGAAAAATCAAAATAATTATAATAGTATAAGTTATGATTTTGGTGATGTAAATGCTAAAAATGAGCTAGCCTACAAATATTTATTTACTGGTGCAAATGCTTATACAGCATATTCTTATGTGGCTAAACAATCTGATACTACAAAAACTCTACATTCTATTGAAAGGCATTGTTATAGATTTGTACCCGATAAAGGTTCAGCAAACCCTTATGGACAATTGAATAAAGTGCTTGCTGATATGTATCCAGCATATCAATATGAGTATGAGTCTGTAGGTGACTTTAGAAGTTATGGACCAGGGTCAGACTTTTATACAAATTTCCTATTTATTAATAATATTTTGACTTATGCTATGATTGGTGGTTTGAGTTTTGCAGGTATAATATTATTTGCTGCATTGGTTAACTTGTTTAATACAATAATGCATAGCGTATCTTCAAGAAAGAACTATCTTGGTGTAATGAGAGCAATAGGTGCAAGGTCAAACACAATACCAAAGCTATATTTGTTTGAGGTGCTTAGAGTATTTACAAGGGCATTCATTTGGATAGCAATTTTAGGCGGTGGTATTTGTATAGGTCTTAAGATTTTGTTTGACCAAATGTTTAAGGGCGGTATAGCATTTGAAGCTATTACAATTTCAATTAGTTGGGCAAGTATTCCTCTTGCATTGCTAGTTGTTATGGGAATATTGCTTATTATTGGTTTGGCATACTCAATCGGTTGTAGTTGGAGAATGTCACGCAAACCGATTATGGAAGTTTTGGAGGGTTGATTATGCGTAAAAAGATATTTATTATTTTAACATTAATATTCCTTGCAATAATGTGTTGTAGTTTGGTTGCTTGTGCAGATAACACTAACTTTGACGGCAAGGCAGAAATTTCAATCAACTTTGACAAAGAGTATAAAGATGTTTCAGTAAACTGCCCAGAGGGTAGTATCGGTCAAATGTCAAGTACGCAATATTTTATAAAGCTAGAAAATACAAAACCAGTTGATGTTGTGTTAATTTGCCCAGGTTATGAATCAATTATAAAATCTTACTCTACAAAAGAGCTAAAAAGCGGTAAAATAACTGAAAATGTATCATTCAAAGATTCCCTTTATAGATTTAGTTTTAGAGTGGCTAATGATGAGGCTGGAACTGACTTAAAGCTTGCAGAAGAGTATAAGGATATCAATTTGACTATTCAATCTGGTAGTTATGTGTTAGAAAGCACTGAGCCTATCACACAAGATATAGTACTTAAGTACACTGAAGATTATAAACCAATTATTTTATTTAAAGAATCGTTCAAATATACTGGTGTTAATGGTAAAATAAAGGGGACTTTGCCTTTACTAAAAAAAGATGACCAAAATGCTGTAATTTTTATTCCGTCAAAGCAAAATGATATACAAAGTTATAGTGTAAGGAGTGTTTATTCCTCTTATAATGATAGCTATACCACAGTAAATACTAACACCTATGTTAGTATGGAAATTGATGACTTGAGTGTTAGTGCATATAATGGTAATATTGGAGAACTTTTGACAAAAGATACATTAAAACAAGGCTATGTAAGGTTTGAAAGTCAGATTGCTAAAGATTGGTATATCTATTCATTAAACATTGATACAAGTAATAGCTCCTTTAATTCATTAGAGCTTGATAGTGAATTTTATTATACAAGCAATAATTATGGTAAAAATCATATTTTAAAAGTAAAGGAAGAATTGGTTGTCGGAGACATTTTGAATTTTGAACTATATAGTTATCAAGACAATGAACGAATTAATTATATTCACATTGTTTCGGAAGAAGAGGTTGAAACTGGCGTTATAAATTTGCAAGCATTAAAAGATAATCAAGCAAATGATTTAAATGTGAATTTGGAAGTTTTAAATGGAAGAAAATTCACATTAGAAATAGTTGATAATGATGGTAATGCTTATGATTATAATTATCTAGAGTTAAATTATGAAAATAATAAAACTGAAATTGCTCCTTGGGACTATATTCCTAATGAAAGCTATATTTTTACTTTTACAAGTGAAATAGATTATTATATAAATTATGTGCTTACTATCTATAATAAAATTCCTAATACTTCAAATTATAGTAGTAAAGATATATATATTGGTAGAATACTAATGCAAGAACTTTTAAAAAGTACAGATGAGGTAACTAATATAAAAATCAATTATTATCTTGATATTGAAAAACGTCCAGAATTACAAAACAAATCTACAGAAGTTACAATCAAGTACTATGATATAGTAAAAGAGGAATTTTTACATAACCAAAAAATGATGAATTTATATGAAAATCAAACTATTGCAAAATATGTTGTTGAAATGGATAGTTTCTATGGCAGTGAATATTCAATTGTTGATTTTAAAGATTTTATCTATTATGAGCAAATTTTTGGTGACGAAATAATAGTAAATGTTATGAGGACTTATAATATAAATTTGAATGTTACAAATTACAATGAGTTTAACTTTGAGTATGGTTTATTCTTATTTGGCGATAAAGGTGATATTGAGATAAATGCAGTAAGCATAACACAGAATAACGGAAGAGTAACAGTAAAAGTTCCAGAAATTTATCTTGGTAAAAAATTGCAGTTTACTTACAATAACCAACCAAAATATACTATGGAAATAGAGTTTCCAGAGATAGACGAAATTGGCGGTTCAATTGATGTTACTATTGTTGCCCCAGATGACGAATGGTAAGAAAGAGTAAACATTCAATTAGTTTATTAGCTTCAATACAGCTTAGTTTGTTATATTAAATACAACGCATAATATTTTGTATTTTTGAGTAAATGAATGGGTAAATTTTACTATTAAATTATAGCTTATTTAACTATTACATTATAGAGAATTTACTATTAAATAGCAGAGTATTTTATTAAATTAATACTTACTTATTAGGTAATACATCTATGTTTGCGTGCAACTTTATAACATTTTGTTATAAGATTTTAATTATTTTAAAATTAAAATGAACTTAAACAAACAATTAAAATTAAAGTATCTATAAAAGTAATTTATTTGAAATAAAATAAATTGTTTTTAGAAAAATGTTTATTGAAAAGTAAAAATAAATTAACTAAAAAATATTTGAATTTAAAAGTAAAGTTTAAAAATAAAAAAGACATAAAACAAACCCCCTCAAAATCAAGTTTTGAGGGGGTTGTTTTAGTTTCGTGAAATACACAACAATATTCTACTCGTTAAAATTACTTTTGCTGTATATTTAATAAATCTACACAATGTACAATTTTAAGAGTGTGGTCCATATATTCAAACTTACTATTTATTAGTTACATTAAAAATTTTCTTATTGCAGTAGTGTCAAATAATTGTTCTAATTTAATTATTCCATCGTTTGCTTTTTAGAATTTAAAATATAGAATGTAACTTTAATTTAATCAAAATAGCTTATCAAATAACTAACTTTTGTATTAATATTTATTTACTTTACATTAATTTATTTGTAAGAAAATAGCAATTTTTATAAATTCTAATTTGAAATATATTGTAGTTTACTTACTTTTTATTATCTTTTGCGGCAATATCTTTTCTCATAATTTTACCACTTATAGTTTTTGGTAAACTCTCTACATATTCCACTATACGTGGATATTTATAAGGAGCAGTAGCCTTTTTAACGTGGTTTTGTAATTCTTTTGTAAGTTCATCGCTAGGGGAATATCCTTTTGCAAGTACTATTGTAGCTTTAACAACTTGTCCACGTAGTGGGTCTGGTGCACCAGTAATTGCACATTCTAGTACAGCTGGGTGTTCGTGCAAAGCAGATTCAACCTCAAAAGGTCCAATTCTATAACCGCTAGATTTGATTATATCGTCTTTTCTGCCAACAAACCAGTAATAACCTTCATCATCCTTTGTGGCTAAATCACCAGTGTGATAAACGCCAGTTCCAAAAGTGTTAAAAGTTCTTTCATCGTCTTTGTGGTATCTGTATAACAAACCTAGTTGATTCTCACGCATTTTGATACAAATTTCACCAGTCTCTCCGTCTTTTACTGGATTTTCGTTATTGTCAGCAAGATAAATATCATAAATAGGTGATGGTTTACCCATACTACCTTGTTTAATATCTAAAAACTTGAAAGTTCCAAGCAAAACAGAAGATTCAGTTTGACCAAAACCCTCATAAATTTCAAGTCCAGTTGCCTTTGTAAATTCCTTTGAAACTTCGGGGTTCAATGGTTCGCCAGCAGTAGAGCAGTGCTTCAAACTTGAAAAGTCGTATTTGCTTAAATCCTCTTTAATCAAAAATCTATAAATAGTTGGCGGAGCACAAAAAGTAGTAACCCTGTATTTTGAAATCATAGGTAGTATATCTGTTGGTGTAAATCTGCCAAAGTAGTCATAAACGAATATAGCAGTTCCAGCTATCCATTGACCATAAATTCTACCCCAACTGCATTTTGCCCAACCGCTTTCTGCCATTGTTAGGTGCAAGCCGTCATCAATAACATCTTGCCAAAACTTTGCTGTAATTATATGTCCAAGAGGATACAAATATTTGTGTGCAACCATTTTTGGCTCACCAGTTGTACCACTAGTAAAGTACACTAAAAACATATCGTCATTTTGTGTTTTCCAAGGTGGTATAAAGTCGCTAGAAGTGTTTTGCAAAATCTCAGTAAAGTTCAACATTCCGTCACATTCGCCGTGAGTGTATACCGCCTTAAGTTGTTTGCAGTTAGGCATAGCCTCAAAAACGTGTTTGGTAACCTCTTTTTGGTTAGTTACAAACAAAAGCTTAACATCTGCATTGTTGCATCTATATTCAATATCTTTTGCAGTTAGCAAGAAAGTTGCTGGTACTAAAACAACGCCTAGTTTGTGGCAAGCTACAGCAATTATCCAATACTCATAACGTCTGCCAAGCATAGTCATAATAAAATCGCCTTTTTTAAGATTGTGTGATAACAATATATTGCAAACTTTATCGCTCAAAGTCTTTAATTCGCCAAAAGTGATAATTTTCTTCTCACCTTCGTCATTGCACCAAACAAGTGCGATTTTGTTAGGAGTAAGTCGAGCGTATTCATCGACGACATCGTAACCGAAATTAAAGTTGTCTGGGATATTGATTTGAGTATTTTTACTAAAATCGTCATAATCCAATGCATTTACGTTGCTACAATATCTGTCTAATAAATTCATACGATTCTCCTTTATGATTTTTATTGATTACTAAATAATAGCATATTTTGTTTAATAAATAAAGCAATTTTGTGTACTTAGTTGATTTTTTTTTAAATTTGTAGTATATTATAAATGTAAAAAGGTTGCTTTAATAAAGTAAAAGAGGTAGATATGTTAAATTCTAATATAGTTAAATTAGCCGAAGCACTGGATAAATTGTGTGTTGAAGGCTATAACACAATTGATAAAAAGGACATTTTAGCAAGTCTTGCTGAGGACTTTGAGTGTGTACTTACTGATGAGGGCTTGGATGAAGAGCTTAAGAAACTTATTGAAAATAAATTTATCATTGTTAAATATCAAGATAGTGAACAAATTTGTCTAACTTTTACTGAGAGCGGACTTGATTTATTAGCTAGAGTAAAGATAGCAAGGCAAGAGCAAGAAGCAACACGTAAGCAAAAGCGTGCTATAAAAAAGGCACAAGAGGAAAATGGCGAACAAGGTAAGTTTGAATTAGTTACTACTGAAAAGCCTAATGCTATTATGTCTAACTTATTTCAAGACTCTAAAAGTCAAAAAAAGAATAAAATTAAGACATTTATTATTGGCTTTTTAGGTGGTATAATTGGTGGTGCTATTGCAGGTGTAATTTGTGCGGTACTAATTACATTGTTTATGTAAACGAGCTTAAAGATTAGTTAATCAAAGGAGTAGGTAATATGCTTAACAAAAAAGAGAAAGCTGTAATGAAATCAATTTACTATAATTCCGTAGATAAAAACGGGGTATGTTTATTACGACCAATTGAAGTGTTAAATGATATATCACCAAAAATTGAGATAAAAGGAAACGATTTAAATAAAATAGTTCGTGACCTAGAGCTTGATGATTACTATGAAGTTGTTGAGTCAAAAAAGAAAGGCGAAACTGTTTGGTGTTTTACTTTGCACCAAAAAGGACACGCATTTTATAGAGAAATACTTAATGAAAAAAGATGGGTTTATTTTAAGATATCAATGTCAGTTGCACTTGCAATTGGAGTATTCTTCTTAAAATTGATTTTAGATGCAATAGCTCGTGGATAATCTTTTCTAAGTATTTAATTTGTAAGTTATTTAAGTATTAACAGAGTAAAAAAGTAACATAATTTAAATTGTAGCAAGTTATATAGTAGTCTATTGGAATATTTGCAAGCAACTGATAGTAATACAAACAATAAGTGCTTTCGTAGCAAGTGTCTTGTACTCATAATACAAAATTTTAATGTAAGTTAAAATTTACTTTGTACGAGTTTTCCTATTTTGCAATACTATTCCACACATTTGCTGAGCCGTCAAAGGAAATTATGCAAGCTCTATACAACCATTCATTATTTAAATTTGGTAAGTTAAAAACAACTAGCAATTTATTTATTATATTTTCAATGAGTGACTACTAAATTTTTGATAAAAATTTTATAGCCTACTAAAAATATTAACTTACAAATAAAAATGATATACATAACAAATTTGATTGTATTAGTAAATTGTTGCAAATAAGTAATTAAAATGCATAAAAATTATTTGCTTTGTACGCAGTCAAAATTTATGTTTTTTTTGTGATTAACCCCGATTTTCAGCGGGTTTTGATAATTTTTAAGCGAGTTTTATAAGGATTACTATGGATAAATTTCAATTAGTAAGTAAATATCAGCCTTGTGGCGACCAACCCAAAGCAATAGAATCTTTGGCAAATGGTGTGTTGGACGGACTAAAAACTCAAGTGCTACTTGGTGTTACTGGTTCTGGTAAAACTTTTACAATGGCAAATGTTATTGAAAAAGTAAACAAACCCACTATTGTTATTGCTCACAATAAAACTTTAGCTGCCCAACTTTGTAATGAGCTACGTGAGTTTTTCCCTCATAACAGAGTTGAGTATTTTGTTTCTTATTACGATTACTATCAACCAGAGGCATATATTCCACGTTCGGATACTTAT
>CAJTZR010000073.1 GCA_910584035.1 uncultured Christensenella sp.
TAAAGTCATATACATTATTTTTGATAATACTTTTATCCTCTATTGTATACTCAAGTTGTTTTGATTCAACTCCGCCAGTTGCCCATTGGTAGTTAACTGGGTCTTTCAACATAATTGTTGCTTTATGTACTCCAGCTTCTGTTGCCTTGTTATCTACAATAGCCATTTTAGTATTATCCCAATCAGTTGTTGGTGTGTAAGTATGCTCCTTTCCGTCCAACATAAATGTTTGAGTTCCACTAGGTAAAGCAACTTTAGCTTTTTCAATGCTAAACTTTTGAGCCTGCCTAGTTCCTCTAATCTTTAAGTTAGGGTCGCTTAATTCTATCGCTATTGCCATATATCCACTACCAGCTTGACGTTGACCACCATTTATAGTCACTTTACAATCTGGGTATCCAGCTACACTTGCAGATAATACTTGAGTGTTACCATTATATACTAATGTTTCATTTCCCCAAGTAATATCTACCTCTTTTGGCTCAATTGTAAGCATAAAAGTAGGAGTTGTACATTCTGTTCCAATGTAGTACACATAACTACCAACATCT
The DNA here is from genome assembly GCA_910584035.1 of uncultured Christensenella sp. Lineage (GTDB taxonomy): Bacteria > Bacillota > Clostridia > Christensenellales > UBA3700 > MGBC100798. The sequence goes on from CAJTZR010000073.1 coordinate 552, forward strand.
TTCAAATTGGCATATGTTAAAGCATCACTAGTACCAAATTTGATTATTTGTATAGTAGTATTATTTGTTTTGTTAACCGCTGAAAGTTGGTAATTACTACCAGTATATGGTACTATTGCATTTGACCCAGTATATTCAACACCTGAAACTTTCCACTTAACATCTAATACACTTGTTGTAGTAGCAGTTTCTATTACGTCAGTTTTGTTTTCATCAAATGCAACCGTTTTACCACTTTTATTAGAAAAGAAATATCTTGATGGTGCCAATGTATTAGAAACACCATAATTTAATGTAAATGGAGCATTTGCAATGTAAGTTGACATTAAAGTAATGCCAACACGAGTAGATTTTTCAGCACTTTCCAAAGCTCCACTTACATAAAGTTTTTGGTATTTTGCTAAAATAACATCAACATAACCACCATTTAAGATATTATTATAAATTTGTGCTCCCGCTTGTATTATAATTTGTGAATCATATCCACTGATTTTTGCTCCACCAGCACGATTTTTTGTTATTAAACCGCCACTTATTGTTATAATTCCAGTACGCTCTACCGCAACACCACATTGAGTATTTTCTGAAATCAAACCGCCAAATAAGCGAATATGTGAGTTAGTAGCATTTGCATATGCACCTATAGAATCATTATAACGTATAGTTACATCATAAATATAAACCCTAGCACCACTAAAAGCATTTATTGTACCTCCATTTGGGTTTTCATTATATTCTAAAATTCCACCATAAATATTAACTAAAGCTTCAGAAACAGTATTGTTGCCCAATGTGCAATAAATTATACCAGTAGTTGCTTTGTTGCCAAAATATAAACCATTATAGATATATGTTGTACCACAATTAAATATACAACCTGCATCATTACGGCTTTCATTATCAACCATTAGAATATCATAAATATAGGTATTAGTTGAATGTGTTGTAGATATCATACCATATTGTCCGTGATTTTCTAAAAACATACCACCATAAATTGTCAACTTTCCACCAGTAACAACGTGAATTACACCACCCGTTGTATCATTGTCACCAAAAGTTGACCTAGAATTACCACCAGTAAGTTTACCACATTCAATTTTCTTTAGTTCCTCAACAATAAAGTTTCTCTTATCATTCCATTCAGTTTGAGTAGCTCTATTGCAAATAGCTTCATATTCCTCATATACATTGCTCATATCATAGCTACTATCAACAAGTTCAAAAATACCATATACAGTAATCAATCTACCATAATCAATAGTTTCTGTTAATGCTCTATCAATAGTTTTACCGCATAAATCAAGCACCATATGTGCACCATTTGGAATTTTTATTATACCTCTGTGAAATGCATTACCAGTACCAAATATCGTTTTATATGTACTATCGCTTTTAGCAATCCAGTCATTCCCTAAATTAACTTTTACAATACAATTATTTTCTACAGACACTTTAACTGCATTATTCCAGCCCTCTGCCATTGAATCACAATCACCACTCAAAGTAAACTCTCGTTCCGCTTGAGCAGCAGACGATTCAATTTTTTCTGGTTCTTCCCTAACATTTTCATTATTTGCAGAAATATTATTTTGTACATTGTTTAAACTGCTACTAATTTCATAGTTATTATTGCTAGCAACATTATTAACACTTAAACAACCAGTAACCATAAGACAAATAATGGCTACCACTAAAAAGATTATTCCTACTCTTTTTATGTTTTTTATCATAGCAAAAACCTCCTATTTCCCACTACATAGAATACATATATCTATGTACTTAAATTAGGCTTTACAGCTATGTTTTTGTAAGGTTTTTGTTAACTTTATTTATGCTTTTTACAAATTGTTTATCTTATACTTGACAAATGTATATATTTAATTAGATAATATTCATATAATATGTACATAGATATATGTATTTTATGTACCACCATTTTACACAATTTAACTAAATTACTCAAAAACACCCCCGATTTTCGGTGGGTATTTTTAAAAAATCGACTTTTTATAAAATCACGACTTTACAAAAAACTCAACACTCTAAAATTTATCATTTTAGAGTGTTGTTTTAATGTGTTCATTATTTGTTTTTCAAGCCAATTAGTGGCTACAAAAGAAAACTTGTAATTCATTGCAATGCCATATTAGAAACCGCAAGTTTAGCATTGCTACAAAGCTTTACAATCAAAGAAAACTTATCAAGGTCAATCTTAACCTTAATTTGTATAACAATTATCTATTGCATTTAAAGTCTGTACTTTCAGTTGCACCTTTAACTCTACCAACTTGAGTGTTGTCACAACTTCTATTACGCAATTCCTCAATTGGATTTAAAGCAATTTCAAATCTGTAATCTCTGCCATAGTTTTTGATATAAGCATCAATAACTTTGTGTGATGGAGTTATTTCTGGTGTAGGGTTCATAATTGCTTGATATTTGAAAAAGTCTGCATCATTAGGCAAATAGTTTACATTTTCATATTCCTCTCTATTTGAGGTAAATTGTACAGTATTTTTGATTATATCCCTAACATAGTTAATATTTTCGTGTAATGAAAGTGGTTCTGGGAACTCGCCGTCACCAATAACCTCTTGCCAAGTCTTGTTTTCATACTTTTGTAGAAGTTCTACCGCCTTGTGCAAGTGTGCAATTTCAATAGCAAGATTCTCTTCCCATAATTGTTTGATATATTTATCTGTTTCAGTCATCATACAAGACCAATATAAATAACACTCATTATACTCGTGCCACAATAGAGTTTCAAACCAAGTAGCATTTGCATCCATTAAGTTACCATATTGAGTTACGTGTTCTTCCTCAACAAGTGCAATCTCTTGATATAACTTTCTTGACATATCGTCAGTTGCCAAAGTTGTAACATTCATATAGTAATTCATTGTTTGTTGCTCTGCCGCAGTTATTATCATAGTTGCCAAAATAGTTTGTTTATCTGCCTCTTTTGAGTTTATGCACCTTCTTACATTGTCCTTAGGGAATCTATGGTGTGCAATAGTTGGTCTTGCGGGCATAATCTCTGTATATCGGCCAACAAGCTTTTCAGCAGAAATGCCTTGTGTCATTTGCAATAGATTAGAATATCTATATAAATGGTCAAAATCTTCTAACAATGCAAAGTCTAAAGCTTTTTTAACATAACAATCTTTTTCACGCTTTGCAAGCTCTGCAGTAAGGTCAACAGCTAATTGTTCATAAGAAATAGTATGCTCAAGTTGACTCTCATTGCAAGGCTTCAATAAAGAAACCTTTAGCTGTTGTTGCTTTTCCAAAGCTCTTGTTAAAGCAAGCTCTCGTCTAAGCTCTGTGTCAGCAAAATGTCTTGAAAATTGGTGAGAAAACCAATTTGACTCAAACTCTGTACCATTCATTAAAATAATACGAGTTTTGGTGTAAGGATTTACCTCATACTTGTTGTATGACTTGGGATAAAGTTGCTTCCAGTTTTCAAATGCATCAATCAGCGATATGGGTTTTTCGTTAAATGGATTCATTAAACTACCTCCAAAATTTTATTTTTATTAAATGTATTAAAATATTAATAACCATATAAAAAACTTACTACTAAATATATTGAAATAATATAATTACTACTAATTGAATTAATTTCAAATTTTAATAGTGACTACTTGCATACTAATTAATAGTTAAAAAATAATTTATTTACCCAACTATCAAATATAATATGCTTTATCCATAATTTTGTTGATTATTTTTTCATATTTGATTATATCCAATAAATCTAAAAACCATACACTTAAAACAAAAGCTCGGTAAAATTTACCGAGCTTTTTACTTTATATTATTTAAATTTTTTAAGTTGTCTAATTTTTATTAGTATGAAACTTTAAAACCAAATCTTGATACAGACAATGATGAATCATTATCTAAAAAGAAAATATCCAAACTCAAAATGCAAATATTTGCGTTGATACCAAGATATTTTTGTTCTTGTTTTTGGTCTTCCTCAGGTGTTGAACCATAATTCTCAACAATTAGAAAAGCAGAATCTTCACTATCTTTTGTGATATCAACATATCCAGACAAGCTACCATAATCCGCATCATTCATTGTCCAAGTATAGTTGCCTTTCTCCTTTGTGATAATCATACTGAAAATTTCTGTATCATCAACATATTGCAACTCAAATTGTTCAGCATTTGCTTCATTGTAAATAATCTTGAAAGTTGTATCATATTCCTCATCGTATTCAGAATAAACATATTGACCATCAACTTCAGTTCCCTTTTCTTTAATTAAATTGATTGTAGTTTCAAAAGGTTTCTTAAACAAAAAGCACCCGCTTAATGCCATAACTGCTGAACAAACTAACATTACTACAGCAACAACTAAAATTTTCTTTTTCATAGATAACTCCTTAACTTTTGTTACTATTATATTAATAATATTTTAAATATGTTACAAAATTATCAATGACATATATTTAGTTTTAAGTTTTTAGCAAATGTCAAACAATAATTTGTTCACATATTTAACAAATAAATTATATAATATTCGACAAAATAAATCACAAATAACGAGTAATTATCGTAATACGTGCTAAATACGATAGTTTATCGTATACTAAAATTATGGAAACGTTATCAAAAAGACTAAAAGAATTAAGACTGGAAAACAAATTAACTCAAACAAATTTTGGGAAACTAATAAATGTTTCCCAAGATACTATTTCATTGTGGGAAAAAGGTAAAAGTTATCCTACAATAGAATATTTATATGCAATATGCAAAGAATTTTCTGTGTCAGCCGATTATCTGCTTGATTTAGACAAAAATAATTAAGCCACACCTTAAATACTTGCAAACTTGTTAGCAATAGTTTTTCAATTCTACAATAAAAAAATATAAATATCATACATTAAAAAAGGTAGGAACACAATTGAAGTGCCCCAAAATACTTCATTTCACAATCCTACCTTTTTATATTAATCTATACCATTTTTATTATAAAAACTTATCTACAAAACTAGTTTTAATTTTCAAATAAAACAATGATATGTATTGATTATCTTTCATTAAATTTAATTATAAGAATATATTCGGCTATTTTTCCTAATAGTATATGTTATAATAACCATATCCAATAAAATAGAGGTAATTATATGACAATACACGAAGCAATAGTTACAAGAATTAAACAATTAATGAAAAAAAACAATGTTAATCAAAGCACTTTGTCAAAGATTACAGGAATACCAAAGTCAACAATTAATGACTTGTTAAATTATCGTACAAAAACAACATCTAGCTTATATATAATTAAAATCTCAAAAGCTTTTGGTATTAAAATAAGTGAGTTCTTTAACAACGATATTTTTAACAATCTAGCTCCACCTAAATTTAACAACAAAAAATAAGAATTAAATTTCCTTATTTATATTTTATCTATGTTAATATAACGACTTAATTGTTCTAAATAAATTAATTCAATTTTGCAAAATATAACAATTCTCGCCTCTTAATAAAACTTTTTAGCTTACTACATAAAGCTTATATTAACTTATTGTATTAAATGTATCTCAATAAATTACACTATTTACTTTATTACTAATTTAGGATACAAAAAAAGCATTAAATAAGCAACAAAGTCTAAAACCAAAAAGCAGTTAGATTTCTCTAACTGCTTTTTTATATAAAATTAATTTAATTGTTAATAAGATTTTAAATCAAACAATTCGTCTGCTGATATATCGTATAATTTGCATAAAAATACTATTTGAGAATAATTTAATTCAAATACACCATTCTCAAATCTACTATATTGTTGCTGTGTCATATGCAACATTTCAGCAACTTGCTTTTGCGTAAAATGAGCATCTTTTCTACTCTGTTTTAATCGTTTACCTAATTCTTTTTTAATTTCCATATTTAAATTATAACATTTACATCACAAAAATGCTTGACATACACCATAAAATGATGTATAATTTTTATATAAATTTATATTTGAGGTAATTTATGACAATATTCGAAGCATTAGTAATAAGAATTAAACAATTAATGATAGAGAACAATATTAATCAAACTACTTTATCAAAACTTACTGGATTATCAAAGTCAACAATTAATAATCTATTAAATAATCGTACAACAAGTACATCTAGCTCAAATTTAATTAAATTCGCAAAAGCTTTTGATATTAGAGTACAAGATTTAATCGGTAATGATATTTTTAATAATCTAGAACCACCTATTTCTAAAAACCACAAAAATAAACATTAGATTTTTATAAATTACTATCTTTTACTAAATCGATAAGAAATTTTATCACTTAATGGTGTACTATTAAAAATTCAATTAAAAAAAGGTTATTTTATGACAATACACGAAGCAATAGTTACAAGAATTAAGCAATTAATGAAAAAAAACAATATTAATCAAAGCACTTTATCAAAGATTACTGGAATACCAAAGTCAACAATTAATGACTTGTTAAATTATCGTACAAAAACAACATCTAGTTTATATATAGTTAAAATCTCAAAAGCTTTTGATATTAAATTAAGCAAGTTCTTTGACGATGATATTTTTAACAATATCGTTCCACCTAAATACAATTAGCACGATAAAATTAGTTAGAATTATATAACTGCTTTTGTTTATAATAAATGAGATTGGTATTAGCTCTATAATACTATAATAACTCAAAAAAGCACTTGCCCTTTACTTATAATGGACGAAAAAAATATTAATCAATCTACTTTATCAAATATTACTGAAATACCAAAAACAACAATTAATATCCAATAATTAAACTACACATTTTAAAGATATAGAATAATCACAAGCATACTTATCATATACATTTTAAGCCGAACATCTATATATGCAATAAAAAATGTCTATTTTATAACAAAATGTATCGTTTGTCCGCAATTTTTCTATATTCACCTACAACAGAATTAATAGTCAAAATGTTCATCAAATATATAATTTGATGAACATTTTATAGTTAAATTATATCAATTTTTCTATTTTAAGTCAAGTTTTATTAACTTTTTTACCTAAAATGTACTATTCCGTAATTTTTAATGAACAAAATGATAAAAATTTGCTTTATTAGTTCATCAAATTATATATTTGGTGAACAAAACGCTTTAATTTTGTACATAAAAAATCATTAAATTTAAGGAGTAAAATGAGATGAAAAAATCAACAATTTTTGTTTTGATTTTTGCCATTTTACTGATTTGTTGTCTAACATTTGTACTCGTCGCTTGTGGTGGCAATAATGACAATAATAATAGTAATAATAGTGGTAATAATGAAAACAATAACGATAATGAAATTATAACCCCACCACAACATCCGCATAGTTGGGCGACAACCTATTCAAACAATGATACAAACCATTGGTTCGCTTGTAGTAGTTGTGATGAAAGTAAAGATTTACAATCTCATACTTTCGTGTCTAATTCAAATAATGATTCAACTTGGCATGAATGTTCTACTTGTGGCTACAAAAGAGATATTGAAGAGATTGATAAAGTTTTTGAGTACACTTTGAATAGCGACAAAAATAGTTATAGTATATCTAGTATAAAAACTAAAGATATCACAAATGTAGTAATTCCAAACACCTATAAAAATAAACTAGTTACCAGTATTGGTAGTGGTGTATTCTTTGGTTGCTCTTGCTTAACCAGCATTTATATCCCTAATAGCGTTACAAACATTGATTCTTCTGCATTTGAAGGGTGTAATAATATAGAAACAGCCACTATGCCTACAATTGCAATTAGTAATATAACTAAAAGCAAACTTAAAACACTTGTAATTAATGGTGGCAATAGCATAGGTTCTGGGGCGTTCGCTAATTGCTCTAACTTAACCAGCGTTACTATTGGGAATAGCGTTACTAGCATTGATTCTTTTGCGTTCTCTCGTTGCTTTAGCTTAACCAGCATTACTATACCCGATAGTGTTACTAACATTGGGTATAGTGCATTTTGGTGTTGTATTGGACTTACTAACATTACTATATCTAATAATGTTACTAGCATTGCTTCTGATATGTTCTCCAGTTGTTGCAACTTAACCAATATTAATATTCCTAATAGTGTTACTAGCATTGGTAATTGTGCGTTCTATGGTTGTTCTAACTTAACTAGCGTAACTATCGGAAATGGTGTTACTAGTATTGGTGTTGATGCGTTCCGTGATTGCTCTAGTCTTACTAGTATAGTTATACCTAATAATGTTACTGCCATTGGTGATAGATTATTCTATGGTTGTTCTGAGCTTGCTAGCATTGTTGTAGATGAAAATAACACTACTTATAAAAGCGAAAACAATTGCATATTATCAAAAGAAGGAAAAACTTTAATATTAGGTTGTAAAAATAGCTTCATTCCCAATAGTGTTACAATCATTGGTAATTATGCGTTCTTTGGTTGTTCTAGTCTTACTAGCATATCTATTCCAGATAGTGTGACTAGCATTGGTAAGTCTGCGTTCTCTGGTTGCAAAAGCCTTACTAGCATATCTATTCCAGATAGAGTTACTAGTATTAGTGGGAATGCATTCGAAGGTTGCACTAAGCTTACAACAATCAATTTTAGTGGCACTAAAGAAGAATGGAATGCTATAACAAAAGGTTCAAATTGGAATGGTAACACTGGCAATTTCACAATCATTTGCACAGATGGCAAACTTGACAAAGACGGCAATGTAATTGAGTAAATTAACTTTAGTGAACTAACCTAATTTACAGCAATGTCAACTAATCATAATCTACAAAAACATAAAGCAGAGAGTAAAACTCTCTGCTTTAGTTTTTTGCGTATTTAGTAGTTTTTAAATTTTACCCCCGATTTTCGTAAGGTTTTTAGCAATTTTTACTACGTTTAAAAATCGATAAAATTAAAATGCTATCAATTAAAATGTGTCGTTGCTTAGATATATAATCAAATAATAAATACCTTGTATTAAATATATAAATTACAAAAATAGTATCTATACATAATATATGAATTTTGACATACTGGACAAAACAAGCAAAAATACAACCTTATACGTTTACAATAAAACATAGTCCACCAATGCTTATTATGCAATCTTTCACGTTTAGGCGGAAAATATAAACTATACATAATATATAAATATAAATACCTAATATTGTAGATACAGAAAAACAGCTACACATTTGTGTAGCTGTTAGTGGATGCGGCAACGTTCTATCCTCCCAAGACGCTTCCATCTAAGTACTTTCGACG
>CAJTZR010000074.1 GCA_910584035.1 uncultured Christensenella sp.
ATATTATTTATAATTTTATTTTATCATAAGTAGGTTTATATGTCAATGTACAAATTTTTTCAAACTAAAACGATGATAACATTTAAATGTTAGTACTACTATAGATACTGCAAATAAAGAAAATTAAGAAAAATCTGTTCTGCAATCAAATATGAGATTAAAATAAAATAATTGCAAAAATAATGCTTATTGCTGTTGCAATAATTGCTTGAGAAAGTTTTGCACATAGATATTTTGGTAAAGTCACACCGCATTTGGCAGTGTAATTGAGAGATTGTAGAGCAATGCAAGCACCGCCAAACGTTACAAGGAAAGTTGCAATCGGAATACTGATTGTAGCATTTAAATTGCATTTTGAAAGGTTTGCAAGCCCTCTTGTCATTTCAAAAAGACCATACCAAACAGACTTTGTTACCTCGCTATCAATGCCAATATGCTCAAAAGCTGTAGTTATTAAATTTGTTAAATATATCTTATCAACAAGGGTAATTATAAAAGACATTATTGCGATATATCCGCCAACAATAGCAATACTTATAATGCTGTCAATCATACTTTTACTTAGTATGTCGTCATAATTATTAGCAAGGTTATAATTTGTGTCTAATTCCTTATTCTTAGGGCGGTAAATGAAAGCATTTATAAAAGCCGATAAAATATGCGATAAATAAATTATATAGCCATATAGAGTACTACCAAGCATACTGCTAATTGTTCCAATAATAAAAATAGGACCGCATACGTTGGATAGCACACTAATTATCAAGCAACTTTGTTTGCTTATAGCACCATTGTCATATAAATCTCTTGTTAATTTACTACCAATTGGGTATCCACAAAATATGCTCATTACTACAACATAACCAGTTATTGCTGGTGCGTGATAAACTTTGGCAAGTGGCTTTTTAAGTAATGTGGAAAGCTCTGACGCACTGCCAATCATTGTAAGCAGTTTGTTGAAAAATATAAAAGGAAATAGGGCAGGTAATACATTTTTTGCGTATAAAATAAAAGCACTTAATGTTCCCGCAATATAGTCTAAAGGGGAAATAAGTGCTGTAATTATCACAAGAATTATTAAAAAAGTTAAAATATATTTTTTATTTAGTTTTTTTACCACATTACAATTTATGTTGAAAAAAAATTAATATGAAAAAAAACTTAATAATTATAAAACAAAAATTTGCTATTTTTATAAAAATTAATCTAAATTAGCTTTTACAATAACCAGATTACTACTTGCTATTTTGTCGGTTGAGAGGATATTATAAATTTTGTTTGCATTACTATTCAAGTTTGATTGAATCTCATCGCCAGAAAAATCTATTTTGCTGAGTAAATACTTTTTATCCTCATTTACAGCAAGAATATTAGGTTTACCTATTTTTGTAAGAGCAGTGCTTGTATGCCACAAAGCGATATGAGTAAGTATGCGTTTAATTTTTGATTTTGTATATCTTTTAGTATGTACAAGGTCTACAAGTTCCTTATAGTTGTTTGCGATTTGGCTATATTTTTTTATTCTATTAATAATACCCTCGTTATCCTCGTAAACGTTATCCATATCAATACAATTGTTTGCAATTATAGCAAAAAATTTGTCATAATCAATTTTGCTTTTAGTTAAATCGTCACATACAAATTGCGGAATTTTAAGCAAGCTTGTATCGGTTATGTTTTGTGATAGAGCTAATCTAATACTTTTTGCACTATTAAATTGAGGGGTAAATTTGTCCTCATTATAACCACCACCAATACGTTTTATTGGTATAAGTTTTGCATTGCAATTTAATTTTTTTGCTTGCTTAATATATTCTATACCAAGTATGTTATTTGGTGAATTTGCAATTTTAGTATCGATTTTCGTAAGGTTAATTAGTGCTTTCTCGCAAGCTACTGGGTAGGAGAGTCCGTCATTTAAGTAAGTTTTTATAAGGTTATTATATTCCTCTTTTGTAGTTAACTCTGCAATAGTATTTAAAGTGTCAAAGTTATCACATTCTGCACCAAAGCAAATTAAACCTATGTCTTTAATTTTGTTAGCAATTTGAATAGCACCATTTGCAAAGAATTCTGCAGAAGAGGTTGCATATACAATGGGTAACTCAATAACCATATCCACACCTGCAAAAATAGCGTGCTTGGCACGAGTGTATTTGTTAAGCACACTTATATCACCACGTTGCGTAAAGTTGCCACTCATAATAGCAATAATGCTGTTATCCTCATTGGGTGCAAGCTGTTCAAGCAGTTGTTTAGTTTGATTAATGTGGTAAATATGTCCATTGTGTAGTGGATTATATTCCACAATTATTGCAGCTATCAAAATGACCTCCGATTGTTTATTAAAAAATATAAGGTAATTTGCTTGTAAAGTATTGATTTTTATTAAAAAATATATTATAATAAAAATTAATGAATAACCTTATATTCATTATATAACATTTTAAAAAAAATTAAAAGTATTTTAAGCAAATTATTTGGAGGATTTATACTTATGAGTAAGTTGATGGATTCAATTATTAAGAAAGCAACTAAACTTGGTAAAACTATTGTATTACCAGAGGGTGAAGAGCCACGTATTATAGAGGCGGCAAGATTTATTACTGATGGTAAAATTGCAAAAGTGATATTGCTAGGTGATAGAGAAATTATTAAAGAGGTTCGCCCTGACATTAATGTTGACGATATTGAGGTAATCAATCCAAAAACTTCTGATAAGTTTGAGGTATATTCAAACACATTGTTTGAACTTAGAAAGGCTAAAGGAATGACTATTGAGCAAGCTCAAAGCTTAGTTAAAAACAACAATTTGTTTTTTGGTGCATTAATGCTAAAGCTTGGCGAGGCTGATGGAATGGTTGGCGGTGCAATCAACTCAACTGGTAATGTATTAAGAGCGGGCTTGCAAGTAGTAAAGACTGCAGCTGGTGTAAGCACTGTTTCAAGCTGTTTTCTTATGAGTTTTGACAATACTTTATATAAAGATAATCAAGTTATGGTATTTGGTGATTGTGCAGTTAATCCAAACCCTAATGCAGACCAATTGTGTGATATTGCAATTTCAACAGCAGCATCTGCCGCAAGCCTTGCTGGTATTGAGCCAAGAGTAGCAATGTTATCTTTCTCAACAAAGGGTAGTGCAAAACACGAAAATGTTGATAAGGTAGTAGAAGCTACAAATAAAGTTATTGAAAAATGTCCTAATATGATTATAGATGGCGAGCTACAAGTTGATGCAGCTTTAGTTCCAAGTGTAGCTAAATTGAAAGCACCTAATGGTAAACTTGAAGGTAAGGCAAATGTGCTAATTTTCCCTGACCTTGGAGCTGGTAATATTGGTTATAAGCTTGCACAAAGGCTTGCTGGTGCAGAAGCTGTAGGTCCAATCTGTCAAGGTTTTGCAAAGCCAATCAATGACTTGTCAAGAGGTTGCGTTGTTAGCGATATCGTTGGTGTTGTTGCTATTACTGCAGTTCAATCAAGCAAATAATAATTTTATAAGGTGTAAATTAAACGACACATAATTTCTATTATTAGAAGCTGAACATATACACCACAAAAAAAGTTATTTTGTGGGGGACACGATAAGCAGAGCGGATACACATTTTTCAGTAACTGATGCTTATTAAAAATGTGTCGAAAATCGGTATTAAATTTAATTTTTACAATAAATTACATAAATAAAGAGGTAAATAAATGAAAATTTTAGTTGTAAATGCGGGCAGTAGCTCACTTAAATATCAAGTTATAGATATGACAAATGAAAGTTGTTTGTGTAGTGGTGGTGTTGATTGCATAGGTCAAAAAACTTCAACAATTGAACATAAGGTTAGCGGAAAGGGTGAACATATTGAAACTCACCATTTTGATAACCATACAGAAGCTTTGAAAGTTGTGTTCGGTTTGCTTACAGATAAAGTTCACGGCGTTGTTAGTAAAATTGATGAGATTAGTGCAGTAGGTCATAGAGTTTTGCACAGCGGTGAGGACTTTGATGCCTCTGTAGTTATAACTAAAGAAACTCTTGAGATTATGAAAAAGAATATTCCTTTAGGACCATTGCATATGCCAGCTAATATTGCTTGTATTGAGTCTTGCCAAAGCTTATTGCCAAACGTACCAATGGTAGCAGTGTTTGATACAGCTTTTCATATGACAATGCCTAAATATGCGTATATGTACGCTATTCCATATGAAGATTACGAGCAATATAAAGTTCGCCGTTATGGTTTTCACGGAACATCTCATAAATATGTAACTGGTGAAGCTATTAAAATGATGGGAACAGATAAGTGCAAAATTATCAACTGCCATTTGGGTAATGGTTCATCAATTTCAGCTGTTAAAGACGGAAAGTGTCAAGATACATCAATGGGCTTGACTCCACTTGAGGGACTTATGATGGGTACTCGTTCTGGTGATATTGACCCAGCTTGTCTAGAGTTTTTGATGGACAAAAAGGGTATGGATATTCACGAAATGTTAAACTACTTAAATAAAAAGAGTGGATTCCTTGGTGTGTCAGGTATATCATCAGATGCAAGAGCAGTTGCTGCCGCAGCAGAACAAGGAAATGAAAGAGCTCAACTTGTTCAAGAGATGACATCTTATCGTATTAGAAAGTATATCGGTGCATATGCAGCAAGCTTACAAGGCGTTGATTGTATCGTATTTACTGGTGGTATTGGTGAAAATGCTTTTGCTGCAAGACGTAGAGTGCTTGAAAAATTGGACTGGCTTGGCGTTAAAATCGATTGGGAGAAAAATGCTAATTTGCCAAGGAAACAAAATGTTGAAATTTCAACACCAGACTCAAAAGTTAGGGTATTTGTAATTCCTACTAATGAGGAATTGGTAATTGCAAGAGAGACTAAAGATTTAATTTGTTGAAAATGGTGTTATAATATAAGTATGTTTGTAAAAGATAAAGATTTTTAATACGAGATTGAATCAGCTATTGTTACTATGTTTATAGATTTATTGTGTGTCACAATGTTGATAGTACTTTTACAAGTTGCGATTTAACCGAAAGTAGTTTAAAAACTGCGATTTAAAAAGTACAGTTATAGGCAATATATAGTATTTTTATTGCCAAGGTTGTACAAGATTGTTCAAAAATCTTTAATTATATTGTTATTAATTTTAACACTTATTAAAATACGTAATTTTATAAAATTAGAGTAAACACATAGTTTTTAGTTAAAATCAAGTTAAAAATAGCTTTTTTGTATAAAAATGCGTTATTTTAATTGACAAAAAGATAATATTAATATATAATTTTATAGGTTGAGGAGGGTAAACTATGTCTATAAATATTGCAAAAGCAAATCAAGGCGAGTTTTATCCTTTTAAATTGACTATAAAAGCAAACAATGATATTTTGTCTGGCTTGCTTGCAAAATTTGATAGCGATATTGAGGTTGAAGGAACTTTTGTTGTGGATAATGACAATGTTTATATAGACAGTAACCTTGAATATTCTATTATATTTCAATGCGACAGGTGTTTAGCAGATGTAAAAAAGGACTTTTCAGTTCGTTGTATGGCAAGTTTTTATATGTTGGGTGAGGAAGCTGTTGATGGCTACTACCCATACACAAATAATCTTGTTGATATGACTTTACCAGTACAGCAAGAAATCGTTCTAAATTTGCCTACAAGAGTGCTATGCAGTCAAGATTGTAAAGGTTTATGTTCTGTTTGCGGAAAAAATTTGAATGAAGGTAGTTGCGATTGCAACGAATCTCAAAATATTGAAAATTATACACCTAACAATCCGTTTAGTGTGTTAAAGAATTTAAAATAAATCTACGGGAGGTGCAAGGAAATGGCAGTTCAAAAGAATAAAACATCTAAACAAAGAAAACATACAAGAGCCGCTAATTGGAAAATCAGTGCTCCAAATCTATCAGAATGCCCAAATTGTGGTGAGCTAAGAGTTAGCCACAAGGTTTGTCCAAATTGTGGTGCATATGATGGTAAAACTGTAGTAGATATGAGCGAAAAGAAAGCTAACTAATTTTAATTAATGTAAAAGAGTTCCTAAAGTTAGGAACTCTTTTTCTTTGCTTATAAAAAAATTTTATTTAGATAAGTGTTAGCCTTTTTAACCATTTTACAAATTAATATCATATGTAGTTAAAAAACATATTTAGTAAATAATGCTATGTGCATTAAAACATTTGCAAACTATTTAATAAAAGTAATAAGATTGATTTACTATAAACTTATATTATAATATTGAACTACTGGCAAATTAAATTTTTATGCTTTGTTGTTATTATATAGCATAAAGTTTTTGAGTTAAAAATTATTGAAAGAGTATAATTTATTTTAAATTTAAAGTTTTTAAGTAACATTATTTTTTAAAAAATTAAGTAACTACCAAAAATGTATAATTATTATTTTAGAGTGAATATTTTAAAAAATTATGTATTTGTTATCATTTATAGATTGCCTTTGGTTTAGATTTTTTTATAAAAATGTTAGTCATTATTACTTTTGAACTTAACGGCTTTATAGACAAAATGAATGGTGAATTAATTAACTGAATTATGATATTATCTAATGTTATGCATTTAATTGTTTTTATGTTTCTTATAAAAATGCCACAATAAATCATTATATCAAATGCCTGAACCCCTTGTTTGCACTGCAAAATCTAACAAATTCAAAACAAATAAAAATCAAAAAAGTTATGAAATATGTTTGACAAATCACAACCAAAAAAATATTGACTATTGAAATTTTTTTTGGTTATAATATAATATTGTTATACATATTAGCAAATTGAGAAATATCAAATGCAAATTGATTAAAGTAGTTTTGTTAGATGCTTTGGAGGTATTATGAGATTGAAATCAAAAATATTTTGCGTGGTTATGGTAGTTGCTTTGTTAATTATCAGCTTAGTTGGTTGTAATTATGAGAGTGTTATTACTTTAACAGATTTGAATCTTGAATACACACCAGATGGCAGTGTCTCACATTTAACTGGTGATAAGAGTGAGGAACTTTTAAACAATGTTGACAGAGGATTTAGGCTAGAGACATATTATACTTTAGGTAGTGGCAGAGCTTGGCCTATTGATGAGGGTAGTGATGGCTATCAAATGCTTAATGAGGAAATTGAGTTTTATAAGGAAGATAAGGCTGTTGAAATTCAAGTTTATATATATTTGACTGAATATAGTAAAAAGCCTCTAGACGATTTGGCTCTTAATCAAATGAAAGAATATTTTGAGTACATACGAAATAAAAATATGAGTATGCTTTTAAGATTTGCTTATGATTATGAACAGCCTAGTACTATATCAACTAGTGAAGATATTATGCTAAAACATATTGAGCAAATCAAGCGTTTTAATATTGCAAATGAGAGCTTAATAAAAGACACAGTTACCGCATATCAGTTTGGAATGATTGGTGCTTGGGGTGAGTGGGGTAGCTCTAATGTTAAGTATAATCAAAAAAAGATTTTAAATGCTTTGATAGACGCATTCCCAGAGGGGACATACTTCCAAGGCCGATATATGCGTGTAGTAAATCAAACGGATAAAAACAGCCGTTCAGAGTATGTTGGCTATCATAATGACTTTTTGGTCGGTAGACCTCACCCTTGGAATACTGCTGGCAATAAGTATAATAGTAAAGATTACAAAAAATTCTTTAATAATGCCCCATATAGATTAAATGACGGAGAAATGCCTTGGGGCGGTTATACAGACGAGCCAGACGAAATAGTTGACGGAATAAATTTTTTAAAACAAATGCGAGAGCATAGTATGGGAACGCTTAGCATTAAACACAATTACATAGAACCTAGAAAAGGCAAAGACGATGTCATAAGGAATGAACATAACATTGCAAGGTGGAAAAAAGAGTATGTTACACCTCAAATATTGATGGATAATAAATTGCCTTATTATGATGCTTGGTTTAAAAACTCAAAAGGTGAAGTGATACAAAGGTCAGTTTATGAGTATTTGCGAGATTATTTGGGATATGTTTTAATGCTTGATGATTTTCAAATTGAAAAAGTTGGGGATAATACTGAGATAACTTTTGTAGTAACTAATTATGGATTAGGAACGCCACTTACAATTAGGAATATGGAAGTTGTAGTTGGGGATAAAGTTGATGGAAATATTGATTTTAAAAATGTAAAGAATTATTATGTACAAATCTATGACTGCAAAAAATTGACAACTTATAAGGGACAAAAAATAACTTTGACTATAAAAGGTGATGTTACTAATAAGGCAATAGGTGTCAAATTAAGTCGTGGTAATTACACAATTAAAACCGCAAATGATACTGAGTTTATAAATGGTGTAAACTGGATTTATTAATAAATATTTTGGTTAAAATCATTCGAAAATCGGTATTAAAATAAAAAAACATAAAATTCGACTGTATTATTTGGTCGAATTTTTCTTTTTATGACTAATAAATAATCAATTAAAATTTATTAGAAGTTATTTGTATAATTGCCAAAGAATTGCAAAAATTAAATGTACGGGGGTAGATTATGCAATTTGGTATTGAACCCATTTATTGGGTATTAATTAATTCAGTAGTTTCATTTGCGTTTTTGTTTATTATCGCAAAAATATTAGGTAAAAAGCAAATCGCACAATTAGAGTTTATAGATTATGCAATTGGTATCTCATTGGGTTCAATTGCTGCGGAAATGGCAACTAATTCCGAAGTGCCATTTTATCACTTTTTGTTAGCAATGGCAATATTTATGCTGTTTGCTTTGTTAATAGATATTGTAGGCAGAAAGTCAACATTTTTCAAAAGGCTTATGAAAGGTAAACCAGTAGCTGTTATTTATGACGGAAAGATTGATTATAAGCAATTAAAAAAGAGCAAGATTGATGTAAATGACCTTTTGTCAATGCTTAGAGAAAAGAATTATTTTGATATTGAAGATGTAGCTTATGCAATTTTTGAAACAAGTGGTCAACTTTCAGTTATGCCAAAAGGTAATCAAAGACCTCTTGTTGCAGAGGATATGGGTGAGGATAAAGTTAAACAAGCAGAGCTTAGCAATATACTTGTAGTTGATGGTGCGGTATCATATTCTGGCTTGAATGAAGCAAATAAAAGTATGCAATGGTTGCTTGATAAATTGAAATTTGATGACAAAAAACAATTGGAAAATGTAATTCTTGCAACTTATGATAGCGAAAGTGATAGTTTAAGTGTGCATACAAAGGACAATTAATCTAAAATACAAACTTGATTTTTATATAAATGATGCTCAAATGTATAAGTTTGGGCATTTTTGTATGATTTTTATAAATTATTATATATATATTATAAAAGTTTTAAATAAATAATTGAAAAATAATTTTATTTATGTTAAAATAATTGTGTATATAATAATTCAGCCTTAAAAAGGAGAGTATATGAAAATAATTTTAGATGGACAAGGGGGCGACTATTGCCCAGAGCAAGCAGTACTTGGTGCAATTACTGCAGTAACCAAACATAGTGAATTGGAAATTCTAATTTGCGGAAACAAAGAGGAAATTCAACC
>CAJTZR010000075.1 GCA_910584035.1 uncultured Christensenella sp.
AATATTCATATAATATGTACATAGATATATGTATTTTATGTACCATCATTTTACATAATTTAGCTAAACAATCAAAAAATACCCCCGATTTTCGGTGGGTATTTTCAAAAAATCTACTTTTTGCAAAATCTCAACTTTACAAAAAACTCAACACTCTAAAATTATTTATTTTAGAGTGTTGTTTTATTAGTTATTTTTTTAATTTTTCAAGCCATTAATTGGCTTAAAATAAAAGTATTATCTATAAATTTAATTAAATATTTAATTCACCATTAACTATAACAAAACAATAGCTTAACAAATAAACATAAATTTGACATTATATAAACATACAAAAATTTAACTTATAAAAAACTTTTAAATTAAAAATATTATATACAAAATATAATTTTTATAATTAAACATTAACCAAGACAAAAAGAAATTTAGGTTGGCTTGTATAAATGCATTTGGTAGCGTTCAAGTAAGCCTAAATAAAATCCGTCACAAAAAAAATCACAAGAAAAATAATAATTCAAATATTGGTAAACATAAAACTTTTAATATTTTGTTATATATAAAAATAATAATTTTTTAATTATACTTACTTAATGTAATTATAAAATTATAATTAAAATAACAACAAGATACCAGTTGGTATCTTGTTTGTTTAGAATGTTGCTTATATTTAATTATTGATTTTTTAAATGAAATAGTGTTTTTAATTTGATTGTATTTAAATTTTATTTTCTACCATATAAACTAAATGTGGCATATCCATATTATAATAATGTTTTAGTTGAGTTCCTACAATCTGCATACCATTACGCTTAGCCACTGCTTGTGACGATAGATTATTATCCCTTATAATTGAATAAACTTTATCCACTTTCAGCACATTAAAAGCGTAATTTTTACAAGCTATAGCCGCCTCACTTGCATAACCATTATGCCAATAATTTCTGTTTAGCAAATACCCTACCTCTAAAATATCGCTATCCTCAAACTTTTGATATGTTAGACCTATGTTGCCAATCATTTTCCCAGTAGACTTTAGTACTACTGCCCACAATCCAAAACCATACTTTTTATATCTTGAAAGTTGATTATTAAGCCATTGCTCTACCTCTTCTTTTGAAAAAGCGTGTTCATAAGCATACATTGTTTTTTTGTCTTGCAAAATCTCGCACAAATCATCATAATCGTTCAAAGTAATTTCTCTTAATATCAATCTATCTGTAGATAAAATCATATATCACCTTTTATATTATATTTAATATTATAGTTAGCTATCAAAACAACAAAAAACTATTATATTGGAATAAAAATAGTTTGGAGTAACTATCTTTATAGCTTCAGAATTATACAAAAAATTAGTTAAACACTTAAAAAGTGTATTAAAACTTTTATGTAAATTATGATTATTTTATATTGTTATTAATTTTAGCACGTAAAACACTAATTATTGTTTTGCTATCTTTAATAGTATTATCCTCTATCATTTCTAGCACTTTATTAAACTCAAAAAACTCTACATCTAAAAATTCTCCCTCATCTAAAGAAGGCTGTTCATATATTGTATCTAAAGCAATATAAACGTATATCTTTTCATTTGTATATCCAGGAGTTGGATATATTATTCCTAAATCAACAAAATTATTCGACTTACCTCCTACCTCCTCAAACAATTCTCTAATCGCTGTTTGTTTAGGACTTTCACCTTGGTCAATTTTGCCTGCAGGTATTTCATAAATAACCTCTTTATAAGGATATCTAAATTGCTTTACTAGTGCAACCTTTCCATCCGCAGATATTGGCAAGACACACGCACCACCATTATGGCAAACTATTTCTCTGCTTGACACACTACCATCTGGCAATTGCACTCTGTCAACTTTCAATTTTAATATTTTACCTTCAAATTTTAAATTGCTATTTAAAGTTTTTTCAAATAATTCCATATTTCCCTTTAATTAATTTACTATTTAATACTACTAAAATTTGCAATAATGCTTCCCTTATTATCAAAAATATGCACTTTAAAGTGCATATTTTTTGTTTTATTGCTTATTTATGCTTATTAGATTATTTTAATTCATTTAAAGCTTTATTAAATACAGATTTATACATTTTGATTTCTTCAAACTTATAATCTGCATAACCCTCGCTAGCCTCTTTATCGTCCTTTGTATTGAACAACTCGTCACCATACATTTCAAACAACTTTGTATTATGTTTGCTATATGCTGTGCTATCATAAGTTTTCTTTAATTGTTTATTCAACAATTCCTCTAAAGTGATTGCCTTACCAGTTTCCTCGTCAAAGTCAACATAAGCATTTAAAGTATATGCGTAATAAGCATTAGCTTTTTTAATTGCATTTATTTCGTCAACACTGAAAGTATCAATACTATTTTCAAATAACTTCAAATCAAAGTCGTCATTATCGCTCATAATAATTTGTGAACCAGAGTCAATACCAATAGTGTTGTATTGTTCGTCAACTGGTACATCAGTTAACATTACGATATGAACACCAAACTCGTTTATAACGAAAGATATATTGTTAGTGGTATCAGTATAAATTGCTACTTTTTTCTTTTTAGCAATGTTATTCTCAAAATACTCAACGTCAACTTCACTTTTAACAATATTGCTATAATTGTCACCAACAACAGTGCCAGTATGTTTGCTAGTATCAATCATAACTGTTCCAGCAGTGTTATAATCACCTAATAAAGTTCTTACTAAAGCTGTGAACTCTGAAACATAATCACTACTATTTCCGTATGGAGTTTCAATATACTCTTTACCTTGGAACATACCATCATCGTCATTTACAATATAAATCCAGTCCTCAAATAACTCTGCTTTCTTTTGGTTGATATACATTTTTCTACCAATCTCATAAGCTTTGCTACCATCGTTCTTGTATTGTTCGTTGTTGTCGTATTCCTCTCCAGCTTTCTCTTCAGCCTTTTTAAGTGCTGCACCTAACTCTGCAATTACCTCATTAAATGGTACACTTACCCATTTTTGATTTTCTTTACTTTCATCTTTACTAGGGTCAAATTTTTTGTTTGGAATATAAGGATAATTCTTTTCCGCTATTTCCTCGTCTGTTTCTGGCACGCCATCACTAGGGTCACCAGCTGGTTTTGTTGGGTCATAATCTGGATTAGACTTATAAACTCTAAGTTCCAAAGCAGACTCTACAAGTTCTGGAATTTGAATACCACTTACATTACCAAAGACTAATGCTTCTCTTAATTGATTAACAATATCTTTAGCATTTTCGCCTTTGTAATAATTGTTGATATACTCTAAAGCTTTTGTTTGCTCGTCAGAGAATTTTAACAAAATGCTCTTTAATTTTACATAACGACCATTGTGGAAAACAACTACGCTATCGCCCTCAAGTGCACTCTTATAATTGCTAGCTGTCTTATTAGACAATTCTTGGTCATACATTAATTTTTCAAAGTATTTAGATACTTTTACATTCATATCAGTAGTTTTATCAGTAAACTCGTCAGACTCTTGATATTTAGTTAAAATTCTTGATTCTGCTTGTTTTGCAAGATAATAATCATAAGTCAAGTATACTCTTTTTAAATCTCTAACTTGTGTTTTATAAGCATCTTTTTCATAGCTTTCAGCCTTATCACCTAGTTTCTTCGCAGTAGCAGTAAAGAAATCTTCAATTTTTAAAACATCTTCTTTACCAACACTGGCATCTGGCTTAAACTCTGTACTTTCGTTTTTATCTTGAGTAGGTCTAGGCTCTTTAGTATTTTTATCTTTATTAGAGTTTTTATTTTCCTCTTCTTCTTTTATTTTTAAATTTTCAATTGCAGTTTCCACATCTTCGTCATACTCGTCTTGGAACATTTTGTTTGTTTGTTCTTTAACGTATTTTTGTTCATCCCAGTCAAGCAAACTTAAAAGATATGCAGCATAAACATCGTAACCTTTTGATGAGATTACATCCTCATTGTGTTTAGGATATTTAATGTTTGCGTTATTGATAGCATTAAACTTGTCCTTATCAACAGTTTCACCTCTTTGTTTAGCTAAATACTCAACTGCAAGGATAACTGTCATTTTATTTCTTGTCATCATAGAAAGGAAAGTTTCGCCATATTCCTCAAAAGTCCAATCAAAATATTGGCTATATTGTTGATAATTTTGTTGGAAATAATTCATAAATTCCTTTTTTGTAATTTCGCCAACTAAACCGTTATGTTTAACAGTTGCAACGACTTGGTCGCCGTCACGCTCCTCATTAGTAACTAATAAATTACAACCAGCAAGCACGAATGTTAGCAATAAAACAACGGCTACGACTATCAAAACAAGCTTTTTTTTCATTGTTTGCTCTCCTTATTATATATGGAAATGGCATAATTTGCCTAATAATTTTAGTATTTCTTATATATTATACAAGATTATAAATAAAATAGCAAGGGGTTTTTAACTATTTTTACATTTTTTTAAAAATTTTATCATTAATGCAAGCTTTTGTCTAGTATTTAGCCCTTTTGTTTCAAAAACAATGCTAGGTTTTTCGCTGATTGCAAAATTACATTCCTCTTGCATATCGCTAACAGCAAAGATAACATTTTGATTTTTTAGCACACTACTATCAAATTGAATTAAGCATTTACTATTATTTATAACCACTTTTTCCGCCAATAATTCAGCAGACATATTTTTTATTACAGCAATATACATTAAATTGTACAAGCCCTCATTTGGTTCACCATACCTATCTTTAATATCGTTATACATTTCGTCAAGCTCGGCAGTATCCTTAAGACCAGCGATATCTTTGTATATCTTGATTTTTTCGTCATTGTTTTGAATAAAGTCAGGGTCAAGATAAGCATCGATATCCACCTTCATATCAACAACAGATTTGCTTACAATTTCACCACCGCTGATTTCCTCTACAACCTCTTTTAACAACTTACAATACATATCGTAACCAACTTTTGCAATATGCCCGTGCTGTTCCTTACCCAAAACATTGCCCGCACCTCTAATCTCCAAGTCACGCATAGCGATTTTAAAGCCACTACCAAAGTCGGTATAATCGGTAATTGCAGTAAGACGTTTTAACGCATCACCAGTAAGTACTTTTGACGGCTTAGTTGTAAAGTAAGCATAGGCTTGCTTATTAGACCTACCAACACGACCACGTAGTTGATACAACGCACTAAGTCCTAGCCTATCTGCCTCAAACACTATTAATGTATTAGCATCTGGCAAATCAATACCATTTTCAATTATTGTAGTACAAACAAGCACATTTGCTTTTTTGGAATAAAAATTGTCTATAGCATCCTCAAGCTCGGTATCTGACATTTGTCCGTGACCGATAACCACATTTGCATCAGGTACTAACCTCATAATGTGGTTTGCTATTTTTTCAATGTCATTCACTCTATTATATAACACATAGACTTGTCCGTCTCTATCAATCTCACGTTTAATCGCATCAATCAAAAGTCCGTCCGTCATTTCTGTAACATAAGTTTCCACTGGCAATCTATGCTTTGGTGGAGTTTCCAAAACAGATATATCCCTTATCCCACTTAAAGACATATTCAAAGTACGAGGAATTGGTGTTGCAGACAAAGTCAAAACATTTATATTGTTTTTTAATGTTTTTATTTTTTCTTTATGTTCCACACCAAACCTTTGCTCCTCGTCAAGCACCAAAAGTCCCAAATCGTGGAACTTGACATCATTTGAAAGCAATCTATGAGTCGCAACAATTATACTTGCGTCACCCGATTCTATCTTTTGCAAATTTTGTTTTATTTCCTCTTTAGACTGAAATCTTGACATTAGCACGCAAGACAATTTACTCTCATTAAACCTTGCCAAAGCAGTATTGTAATGTTGTCTTGCAAGAATGGTAGTAGGTGCTAAAATAGCAACTTGTTTACCCTCCATTACCGTTTTAAAAGCAGCACGCAAAGCGACCTCAGTTTTGCCATATCCGACATCACCGCAAAGTAGCCTATCCATAACAATGCCCCTTTCCATATCCGACTTAATTTCGGCAATCGCCTTTAACTGGTCGTCCGTTTCAGTAAACTCAAAGGCTTCCTCAAACTCCTTTTGCCAATAGGTATCTGGCGGATAAACATATCCTTTTGCCTCATTTCTAGCTTTGTACAACTCTAGCAAGTCAAAAGCCATTTCCCTTACTGAACTTTTAACACGTTCTTTTAGTTTTTGGAACTCTTTACCGCCTATTCTGTTAAGCTTAGGTATATTGTCATTTCCACTATACCTTTCCAGCATATCCATTTGGTTTACTGGGATATAGAGTTTGTCGCCCTCAGCATAATTAATTACAACAAAGTCTTGCTTAACACCAAAAGCTTCAATTTGTTCCACACCATTACACAAGCCGATTCCGTGCACCTCGTGAACGACATAATCACCAACTTTTGGCATAGTGAACACATTAGTTTTATTGCGTTTTTTAGGCTTGCTGACCTCTTGTTTTTTTATAAGGTCATTAAAACCAATCAAACAAAACTTACTGCTTGGGTAATTAAAACCTTTTTTAATGCCATATGGTGTTACAATTACCCCGCTAAAATCTTGAGGTATAACCGTAACATATCTTGAAAAAATATTATTTTCTTTTAATGAACTTACTAAACTCCTAGCGGTATGCTCACTACCAGCACATAAAATAACTCTTGAACAATTTAAGTTGAATGCTTTTAAATCTGTATACAAACTATAGTAGTTTGCATAGTAACTGCGTACTTGCGGATTATTAAGTTTGAATATCTCTCGTGGTGCAAAAATAGGGTTGGAACTTGTTATATTTGCAAAACCCAAAGTGTAAAACTTTTCCGCAATGCTTGCAAAAATATCTACCTTTCGCATTGCTTTTAAATGTCTTTCAGTACACTCGCCTTGCTCAAGCAAATTTTTACCACGTGTTATAAAATCATTGTAATATAATTTTGCGTGGTCATAGATATTTTTCGGGTCATCAAAAACGACTATAGTATTCGCTGGCAAAATATCCTCAATGCCACAAAGGTTATCACAGAATGGCAACAACCAGTTAAGGTTTTTCAAATTACCAACATCAATTTTACTCTCAAGCTCGCTTATAATTTCCTTTGCTCTTGACTTTGCTGGGTCAAAAAAGTTTTTAACTGACTTTTTAACCTCATTTAAAACTTTAACTAAATCAACACTACTAAAAGTACTATCAATACGAGAACAAATATCCACACACTCAAGCACATTGGTAGATTTCATACTTTCCAAATCAAAGAGTTTTATGCTTTCAATTTCCTCATCAAAAAAGGATATACGAACTGGTAGCTCACTGCTATCGGGGAATACACTGACTATATCGCCTATGATACTAAAGTCACCTTTTTCCATTACACTATCAACACGATTGTATCCCATTTGAGAAAGTTGTGTAATTAGCTTTTGTGGTGCAAATTGTTCTGTGGTAGTAAGTGTGAGCATTGACTTAGAGATATTTTCTTTGGTAGGAAAGTTTTGCAACAATGCTTCACTTGTTGCAATCATAATACGGCTTTTTCCACTCACAAAATTATTCAATGCACGTAGTCTTGCTGTAACATCAGTGCCAACCGCGAGTTTACGATACATTAACATATCGTCACGCTCAATTAACAAAACGACATTTTTGTCAAATGCTTTAAATTGTTCGTAATACTCTCTAGCTTTTACTCTGTCGGAAACAACAAACAACGTGGGTGTATCCAAACCCCACGTAATATGTATACGTTCTGCAATATTGCTTGTAAACACTGCAGTATTTACACCCGAACGCACTTTTTGTCTAATTTTTTGTAGTGCCCCGCCTAATTCCCTTAAGTCAAGTACACTTGCCAAACTCTCGTCCAACACATTTACCTCTTAATCTATCAAAAACACGTCAAAAATCGATACTAAATAACTTTTTATGACATTTTTATAACATTTTTATTTTTAAAAGCTATCCACTCAAAAGCATTTTGTAAATACTCAACAAATAGCAAATTAGGATATTTTGCAATTGTAAATACCTATTAAAGTGAAGGCAACTTAATATGCTACTTACACCACAAAAGAATTAATTTTTATCAAAACAATAACTTTCTAATATTATTTTAGAATTCTAAGTAATGCTAAAAATTAAATTATTTGCTATCACGCATTAGCTTGTCCAAATCTTTATGTCCTATAAAATCAGCTAAGATATTTGCAACCTTTTCAAAAGAATTATCAAGCTTTTGCTTATTTTCACCAGCAATATGGCTAAGGACATAATCAACTAATTGCATAGGTGGCTGTGGCTTTCCAATACCCACTCTTACCCTAGGAAAATCTGTAGTAGATAACAAATTAACAATATTCCTCATTCCGTTATGAGTACCTGCCGAACCATTTTTCCTAACTCTAATATCACCGACTGGCAAATCAATATCGTCATAAATAACAACTATTTCTTGAGTAGGTATATTAAATCTACTTGCAAGTGCAACAACTGCCTCGCCAGATAAATTCATATATGTCATTGGTTTTGCGATTACAATTTTTTCTCCACCTTTGTAAAATGTTACATATTTGGAATGGCAGCCATCTTCTTTTAATTTAACGCCTAAAATATCCAACAGCTTGTCTATCACCATAAAACCAACATTATGGTATGTATTATCATATTTTTTATCTGGATTACCCAATCCTACAATCAACATAACTACCTCTATTGTATATTAAATAATTATTTATATATTCTTTATTTTGTAAATTTACTATTAATGTTTGTCATTATTCTGCAACTAGAAAGTAACAATTTTAAAATCATTTGTTAACTCAAATCACCTAAAAATTATAACCAATTAATATTTGCCTTAATAATTTTAGACAATTATTAACTTTTTAAATAAATTACTTATTATTTTTCTTTTCTATACGTTTCGCTTTAAAGAAGTTTGACAACAATTGCCCACACTCCTCACTTAACACACCACCAACAACTTCGCAAGTATGATTAAGTCTTTTATCATTTAAAAGATTATACAAACTTTCTACTCCGCCACTCTTAGGGTCACTAGCTCCATAAACTACCCTATCTATACGGCTATTGATAATTGCACCGCAACACATAGGACAAGGCTCTAAGGTAACATACAAAGTACAACCATCTAAATACCAATTATTAAGTTTTTCACACGCACGAATAATGGCTACAATTTCAGCGTGATAAACGGCACAATTTTCCCTTTCCTTTTGATTTTCACCAAAAGCTATCACTTGCCCGTCTTTAACAATCACCGCACCTATAGGCACTTCGTCAAATTGTTCAGCTTGCTTTGCTCTATCTATCGCAAGCCTCATAAAATCATTATCGTGCATATTTTTCCCTATTTTTTTGATTATCTAAAGTTTATTATATTATTATCAATATTATATCAAACTCAAAAATTATACAACTAGATAATAACTTTCATCAAATCGTTAAT
>CAJTZR010000076.1 GCA_910584035.1 uncultured Christensenella sp.
TTATGTAATAATTTTATAGTTTTGATAAATATATTATACACCTTTTGTATACTTTATGTCAATAGTTATTTGTCAAAAAAGGTATACTTTTTTTGACAAATATTACACAAAATAGATATTATTTGTTACTAATTTGTTGGTTTGTTGTAGAAAATGTTGTAATTTTTAGTTATAAATTGCATTATTCGCAAAATTTTTAAATTTTATAAATATTTTGACATTTATATGTATATAGGTGGTTAATTCTATATACATTTTAGGCATCTTTAAAGTTGTACATTAGGAGGAAGTTGTTATGAACAAAACTAGGGTTAATTTAAATATTTTTGTTGCAATTACTATAATTGTTACACTATTACTATGTGGTATTGCAACATTTTTTGTGCGTTCAAACAATTTATCCGCTCTTGTTAATACAAATAGTGCCGTGCAAATTGCTGGTGGTGCGGAATTGTATGACCTTAGCACTGGTGAATTTAATAAAAATGCAACAACTGACTTAATAGATAAATTGTTTGGTAATAATGACCCTTTGCAATATGTAAAATCAATGAAAGATACGATAACTGATAGCTATGTTATACCAGCCTCAAAAATTAATGCAAATGTTAGCAATACTAATGGTGTAATTGTAAACTTAGGTTTTAAAAAATGGATAATTTCCTCTTTAACGATTGCAGATATAAACGGGCAAGAGGATATTGTAATGACACTTTATCTTGCAAATCCTGATGGCACAACAAACTTTTATAATAATAGTTCTAGCGTGAAAGGCAATAATGCGTATGCAAGAAGTATTATAAGAAATCATTTACTTACTGATGGTAATTGGAGTTTGTATAATCAAACTGGAACGGATAGTTTTGCAAGTAAATATTTAGTGCAACCAAAATATATAAAATATCAACATAACCAAACTTGTATTGGAAGAGGTAATTATAATGTGCATTGTCCAAATGATGCATTAGATATAATGATTGGTAATTGGCATACTAGTTTTGGAACAGCACAACCATATGCTCCGTCAGATACTTTTGACGACATTAATGGAGTAAGTCAAAGATATGATGCTTGGGGTGAAGATTATATATGGATACCATCTATGGCTGAAACTGGTGCAGCTGACCGATTTGAAAAGGGTACTAATTCTATTTGGAAGTTGAGTGCAAGTCAAGTAGCATTTAGTGGTTCAGCATTTACTTGGTTAAGGTCTGGTGATATTTCTAATTATACAACCACATATGGACTTGGTGCATCTGGTAATGTAGCGGGAAGACTTGTTACAGAAAATGCTGGCGGTATTCGTCCAGCGATACATTTAAATTTAACTGAATTAATTGCAAGTGCTGGCACTCAATTAGCTGACCCACAAGATTTGACAACTTCTTATAATGAAAAATCACAAACAATAAAAAGCATTGCAACTAATAGTAAAGCAGATTGGTATGATGCAGATGTTTACGAACATATTGATAATTATATTAATATTACATATCCAAACAACGCAAATGGTATGCTAAATTCTGGGGAATATTGGGTAAAATTTGAGATAACACAAAACTATATCAATGCAGTAAATGCTGGGGTGGATAGTGAATTTGCAAATTCTGGCTGGTCGGCAGATTATATACAAGATATTAAAGATAGGCGAAAACCTAAGTTTTTGGGTACGCCAGATACTTCAAGTTCAAGTCGTTTGGAATCGGATACAGTGCGGTGGATAAAGGTCACTATAGATAAGGCAGAAATCGACTTTTCAAAAATAGTATGGAGTGAGACGGAACTTGAATATAATGGAAAAAATCAAAGTGTAACAATAACTAATTTGCCGTCATACATTAATCTTACTTACCAAGGTAATACTGAAAGTGCAGTCGGTTCATATACCGCTCAAGTAGTAGATATAACAACTACTAACAATAACTATAAAGTACCTACAACTACGGAACTTGCAAATTATCCAAAATTAAAACATAGTTGGAAAATTACTAAAAAGAAATTGACTGTAAGTTGGAAAACTGAAGGAAAGACACAGGACGGAAAAACTATCTATTTGCCATCATTGGCTTTTGGCAGTAGTATGAATGTTAGTGTAACATATACATACTATAAAGATGTTAATTTAACTCAATCAATAACACTTAAGCAAATTTATGACGAATTTGATTTGACAAAAGTTAAAACATATTATGTTAAAGCAAAGTTAAATAGTAGTGGTGGAGATTATAATAGCACAAATAGTGTATTGTTAGAGGGTGGAACTGAAAAAGCTGAGGTAATTCGCACTATGCAAACTGGCTCAAATGCCAATCCAGTAAGCGTAACTTTAGATAAAAATAAAGTTACTTTTAATGGCAAAGAGCAAGAGGCAATATTCCAAATTACTGGTACGTCTTTAGAAAACATAATAATATCTTACTTTAAAGCAGACGGAACACCTTTGCAAAAGATACCAACAAATGTAGGTAAATACAAAGTAAAAGTAGAGTTAAAAGATACTTTAACTGGTTACGTTTTAACTGGCGATACAGAATTTGACTTTGAGATACAAAGCTTAAGAATTACAAAACCGCCAATACCAAACCAAGTACAATTTTATCAAATAGACGGCTATGGAATAAATGATATTGTAACATTACCAAGTGATTGGGAAAATTATTTAATAATAAAAGTAATTGATAAAAACAATAATGAGATTTTACCCGAAAATGGGGACTGGGAGTTCCTAAATGTAGGAACTTACAAAATAGAAATATCATTTAAGGATAACACAAATACAAGCAATGGTTGCGTTGCGGATAATGTAATTTGGAGCGATAGCGATAAAGGTAAATACTTTGTTACACTTGAGATAATGCCACTAGTATTAATAGTAGGTGATTGGCAGACAAGTAATGGTAACAAAAGGCCTACAATGTCTGGAACAGATACAACTGAACTTGAAAAGTACTTTGACTATATGCTTTATGAATTAAAAGGTGATATAATAATTGGCAATGCACTAGCACAAGATACTACTTTAAAAGGCGGTACAAACTATCAAATATCTTTAAAAGTAAAGGATATTTACAAAGGCAATGTTTTAGTAGAATATAAAGGCATTGAGGTAGCAGAAACCGAACCATTTAAGTTTAAAACATCAATCAGTGGTGGAATTGGTGGCGGAGATAATAACGGCAACAATGGCGGTGGTATTGACGGCAATGGTGGCGGAGATAATTCAAGTTTATGGCTTGGCACAACAAGTAATGGAAAACTTCCGCTACTTATTTGGATATTGCTTGCTAGTAATTTGTTGACAATTTTATTACTTGTTATTGTAGTAATTGTGGTAAGTCGTAAAAAGAGTAGTGATAGATTTGACAGAGTAACACCAATAGCTAATAGTGTGAGTGACAACAATGGAATAAATGATTTTTCAGATGGCAATTGTGCTAATGTAAATGGCAGATTGATAACTGATAAAGATTGGACTTTCCTAGTTAGAGAACAAGATATATTAAATATTAAAGCATTGGAAAACCAAACTGAAAGAGTAATAATGTATGCTTGCAAGGAAAGTGACATTAAAAAGGCAAAGAAATTCCACAACACAATAGCGGATGTGGGACGTAAAGAGTTGGATAATATTTTAGGTGAGGAAGATACTCCACAAGCTAATAAGAAGAAAAAGAAAAAGCGTAAAAAAAGATAATTAAAACAAAATGCTTGCAAGTTAAGCTTGATATTAGGTATAAAATTTTAATTTAAACTTAATTTGTTACAATGGTAATGCTAATGTATATAGTAAAATTCGTACTGAATACTTACTAATTTTTCAGCAGTATTTGTAAAAGTATTACTTATTAAGTTTAAATAAAATTGACTAATAATTTTTGCTAAGATTAAGTAAAATTTTGTATCTATTATTAAAAATTATCAATTATTAACTAGTATTAAAAGATAGTTTTTAATTTACAAATCGTAATAGATTTATATTATTAGAAATTAAATATAAATTTGTATTTTGTAAGTTAATTATTAAAAAACACTACAAAAATCGGGACTAAATTGTTAGTCCCGAGATTTTGTTTTATTGCAAATATGTATTTATAAAGTATATGTGTTTGTTATATTCACAAAAAGCTTTAGTTTTATTGTAGTTTTTGTTCTTAAAACACTATAAAATAACAACACATAATTTAACATTATAAATTATAAATTTTAATGTTTGTAGCAACCTTAAAAAGGTGAGTGCAAAAACTATTTTATTAATATAAGGTTTATTAGATAATACCTTGTGCCATCATAGCTTCAGCAACTTTCTTGAAACCAGCAATGTTTGCACCAGCAACCAAGTTGTAGCCAAGACCTTCTGCCTCTGCAGCGTCCATAGAGTTCTTGTGAATGTTTTTCATAATTTGGTCAAGTTTAGCGTCAACCTCTTCAGCAGTCCAAGAATATCTCATACTATTTTGGCTCATCTCAAGTGCAGAGCAAGCAACACCACCAGCGTTAACAGCTTTAGCAGGAGCACAAACAACACCTTTTTCCATTAGGAACTCAAGAGCCTCATTTGTAGTTGGCATATTAGCAACTTCGATATAATATTTTACGCCGTTAGCAACGATTTGTTTTGCATCTTCAATTCTAACTTCGTTTTGAGTTGCACAAGGCATAACAACGTCAACTTTCTCACCCCAAGGTTTTTTACCAGCAAAGAATGGTACGCCAAATTTGTCAGCATAATCTTTAGCTTTGTTTCTACCAGATGCACGCATCTCAAGTAGATAGTTGATTTTTTCTGGAGTGCTTACGCCGTCTTTATCATAGATATATCCGTCTGGACCAGAAATAGTAACAACTTTACCGCCAAGTTCTGTAATCTTAAGAACAGCACCCCAGCAAACGTTACCGAAACCAGATAGAGCAAATGTCTTACCAGCGATTTTATCGTTAAAGTGAGCAAGTACCTCACGAGTGAAGTATGTAGCACCAAAACCTGTTGCTTCTGGACGAATCAAGCTACCACCATAAGATAGACCTTTACCAGTTAAAACACCATTCTCGAATGTGCCTTTAATACGTTTGTATTGACCATATAGGTAACCAATCTCTCTAGCACCAACGCCGATATCACCAGCTGGAACGTCAACGTCTGGTCCGATATATTTGTAAAGCTCTGTCATAAAGCTTTGGCAGAATCTCATAACCTCAGCATCAGATTTACCACTTGGGTCAAAGTCAGAACCACCTTTACCACCACCAATTGGTAGACCAGTTAAGCTGTTTTTAAAAGTTTGCTCAAAACCAAGGAATTTCATAATGCCTATATATACAGTTGGGTGGAAACGTAGACCGCCCTTGTAAGGTCCTATTGCACCATTAAATTGTACTCTGTAACCTCTGTTTACTTGTACATTACCATTGTCGTCAACCCAAGGCACTCTAAAAGTGAAAGCACGCTCTGGCTCAACCATTCTTTCAATTAGGTTAGCTTTTACATACTCTGGGTGTTTTTCAATGATAGGTTCAAGAGATTTTAAAACCTCTTCAACTGTTTGAATAAACTCTGGCTCATTAGCATTTTTCTCACGAACCTTGTTTACAACATCTTGTAGATATTTATTAGTAAATTTCATTATACTATACCTCCATAGTAAATTCTAATTGAGTTAATTATATAACAAAATTAATTGATAATCAATAATTTTTTACTACTTTTTTTTAATTTTGCTAAAACAATTACTTAATGTTGATATAGTGTATGGTTATAGTTATTACTATTGTGCTTTATTTATGTCATATTTTTTGTTTTTTGCTTTCATATTTCATAAATCCCAAAATTATACATATAATATCTTGAAAATAAAAGTTCGCAAATGCGAACAAATGGTTGACAAAAGAAAAAAAATGGTATAAAATAATAACTGCATATAATGAATAGTGAAAACTCCAGTAAATGGTGGAACTAATGGATTTACAAGTACTAACTTATATCACTTGTTAAAATTAAAAGGTAAAAAATGGATAAATTTTTTTTGACATTAAGTTCGCAATAGCGAACTGAAATTAAAAAATTTTTTTTCCTATATTTTTTATTTTTTTAAACTATGGTTCGCAAATGCGAACTTTAATTAACATTAATACTTAAGTGTTTGCAATAGAATTTAATTTTATTGCTAAAAGGTAAAAATTATTAAAGTATCTTGATTATAAATAATAATATTTTTAACTAATTTGCAAGGAGAAAGTATGAATAGTGAATTGAAGAAATGGAAAAATGAAAACGAAATGATACCATTAATGATAATTATGTATTGCCGTAGTAAACATAAGTTAGCAAGAAAACAATATGAAATAAAGCATAGTTGTTTATGTCAAGATTGTTATGAGTTAATGCAATACACACTTTATAGACTTTCAAAATGTCCATTTAAAGAAAATAAAGGATTTTGTTCATTTTGTAAAATAAATTGCTATAAATCTGATATGAGAGAAAAGATGAGAAAAGTTATGAGATACTCTGGTTATAGAATGGTGTTTAGACATCCGATTATTGTAATGGCACATTTGAAACAACAATTAAAATACAAGTTAGGCATAAAAAGAGGTGTTAAAAAATGATTGATAAGCAATTATTTAAACTTATTGGAAAAGATAAAAAATATATCTTATTTATAACAATTTTGCAATTAATAGGTCTACTTTCAAATGTAGGTATAACAGCCAGTATTTGTTGGTTAATATATATAGCGATTAACAAAGGAAATATGTTAACATATTTATATCCTTTAATTTGTGCTATTGCTTGCATATCTATAAGATATATTACAACTAGAGCAACTGGGAAATTAAAAGATATTGTTGGTAGAAAAGTAAAAACTAATTTAAGAGAGAGTATCTATAATAAGATGTTGATATTAGGTATGAAAGAAACTGAAAATATTGGTGTTGCTGGAATTACTCAAATAAGTTTGGAAGGCGTAGAACAATTAGATATGTATTTTGCAAGTTATTTACCACAATTCTTTTTTTCAATATTTGCACCAATAATATTATTTATAATTTGTGTTTGGATAGATTGGCGAACATCTTTAGTGTTGCTTGCTTGCGTTCCAT
Source organism: uncultured Christensenella sp. (assembly GCA_910584035.1). Lineage (GTDB taxonomy): Bacteria > Bacillota > Clostridia > Christensenellales > UBA3700 > MGBC100798. The sequence continues at coordinate 7,102 of CAJTZR010000076.1, forward strand.
TAATTCCGCTTTCAATTATTGCTGTATCAAAATATGCAAAAAAAATATTTGCAAAATATTGGGATAGGTACACTTCAATGGGGGATAAGTTTTTAGATAATGTACAAGGGTTAAAAGAATTAAAAATATTGAAAGCAGATGAAAGTCAGCATAATAAAATGAATGTGCAAGCAGAAGAGTTTAGAAAAATCACGATGAAAGTTTTGGTAATGCAACTTGCTAGCACAACAATAATGGACTTAGTTGCTTATGGTGGGGCAAGTATAGGAATTGCATTGAGTATTTGTGGCTGTGCATATTGGGGTTTGCAACCAATTTACGCTTTATTTTTAATACTTATAGCTGTTGAATTTTTCTTGCCTTTACGAGCTTTTGGAACGGCTTTTCATATTGCGATGAATGGTATTAGTGCAGGTAAAAAGATAATCAATTTACTTAATCTGCCTAACCCAAAGTGGGGATTGCAAGAACTTAGCAAAAAATCCATTGAACTAAAATGTGTAACATTCTCATATGACAATGAAAGAGATGTACTTAAAGATGTCAGTATGGTATTTCCTAGCAAAGGATTTACATCTATAGTTGGCGAAAGTGGTTGTGGAAAAAGTACGATTGTAAAATTGTTAATTGGGGCATATCAACCTAAAAAAGGCAGTGTTATTGTTGGGGGTATTTCTCTAGAGGAATTAGATAATAAAAATTACTATTCAAATATAGCAGTTGTTAGTTATAATACATATATTTTCAATCAAAGTATTAGGGAAAATTTTTTACTTGCTAATGAATGTGCTACAGACTGGCAAATATATGAGGCATTAAAAGAGGTCAATCTTGATAATTTTGTTAAAAGCAATGGCGGTTTGGATAAGATGATTTCAGAAGATGCAAATAATCTATCTGGTGGACAAAGGCAGAGATTGGCATTGGCAATCAATTTGGTTGCAAATAAAGATATTTATATATTTGATGAGGCTACTAGTAACATTGATGTTGAAAGTGAGGCGATTATAATGAAAAATATCAAAAAACTTTCTGCAAACAAAAATGTAATTGTAATTTCACATCGTCTCGCAAATGTTGTATCAGCAGATAATATTTATTTTTTGCAACGTGGTGAGGTCAAAGAGTGTGGAACTCACGATTTTCTTATGAAACAAAAGCAGTTGTATGAAAAATTATTTACAGCACAAAAAAACTTAGAGGAAGGATACAAATTATGAAAAAACAAACAAGGCGAAGTGGAATAATAATAATGTCAAGTCTTATAATTTTGCTAGGTAGTCTTGCTTATGTAATGCTTTTGGCTATCATAAATGGTAGCTTGGGATTTTTGTGTGCAATGGGTGTAACTATATTTGGAGCAATTGGAGTAGCAAAAGCGATTGGTGAGTCTATTGCAATGTCATATGGCTTGATAATTGGTCTTTCAATTACTTGTGGAGTATTGAGAGGTTTGTTAAGATATTTTGAACAATATAGTAATCATTACATAGCATTTAAGCTTTTGGCAGTTTTGCGTGATAAAGTTTTTCAAGCTTTACGTAGGCTTTGTCCAGCTAAGCTTGAGAGTAAACAAAAAGGTAGCATAATAGCTATGATTACTAGTGATATTGAAACATTAGAAGTATTTTATGCACATACAATATCACCTATCTGTATTGCTATTATTGTGTCAACAATTGTTATTTTGTTTGTTGGCTTTATATCAAGTTGGTATCTTGCATTGATTGCAATCATTGGATATATATCTATTGGAGTATGTATACCTATAATTTCCTCAAAAAGATTGAAAGAATGTGGAGTAATGTATAGAGAGCAATTTTCTTCTTTTAATGCTTATTTTATGGATAGTTTAAAGGGAATAAAAGATATTATATTAAATAATGCGGGATATAGTCGTGGAAAAGAAATAAATAAACGCTCTGCATTAATGCTTGAACAAACAAAAAGTATAAGAAGTAAATCAACAAAGGCTTTTGCTATAACCGAACTAATAGTATCAATATTTATATTGTTAACAATTGTTACGTGTATACTATTGTTGAGCTTTGAAAAACTATCAATAGGAAAAATGATAATAAGTGCAGTAACAATTTTTGGGTCTTTTGGACCTGTAATTGCAATTTCAGCTTTGCCAAGTAATCTAACTCAAACTTTTGCAAGTGGTGATAGAGTATTAAATTTATTAGCAGAGAAACCAGTAGTAGAAAAAGTTGAAAATGCAGTTGATTTTGAATATGAAAATTTAGAAGTTACAAATTTGTCCTTTTGCTATAATGACACATTTAAAGTATTGCAAGATATAAAAATGAATGTAAAAAAAGGTGAGATTGTTGGCATTATTGGCAAGAGCGGTTGTGGAAAGTCAACTTTGCTTAAATTATTACTTAG
>CAJTZR010000077.1 GCA_910584035.1 uncultured Christensenella sp.
CTTTGCCATAGTCTTTACCTCCTTGACTACACATAGCGTGGTTATAACGAATTGCATAAATATTTGCAATTCTTCCAAAATATTTCTACCGCTTGCACGGTTGAAAACAATTGATTTTTAATGCCTTTGCAATTTAAAAAATATTATCAAAATGTTAAACTTAGCGTTAAACAATAATTCCCTTACAAAACTAAACTTGCCACTAATTCTAAATTCATATCACAAACACCCCATAAGGAGATATTTTGCATTAATTAAAACTAAATATATTAAACTAGATTTAATTAAACCATAAAATTCATAGTAACATAATAGCTTTCAGCCAATAATCTTGCAAATAAACTCTATTTAACCTTAAGTTAACCTTACCTTAATATTACATAACAAAATTACTACAAACGCATTTATAAACTTTTTCACAATTCCGCCATAAAGGCGAACAATTTATTATTTAAGCGTTAATTTTCCTAATATTAATAAACTCAATATCAACAGGAGTTTCCCTACCGAACATTGAAACGATAACTTTAACCTTTTGAGTTTCAAAGTTAATTTCCTTAACTTCACCTACGAAATCTTTCAAAGCACCGCCAAGCACCTCGATTTGGTCGCCAACCTTAAAGTCAAGCTCCTCCTCAGTGATACGCTCAAGTTGATTACGTTTAACCTCTTCCTCTGTGATTGGTACAGGTCTACCTTGTGGTCCACAAAAACAAGTTACGCCACGTGTTTGAGTTACCATATACCAAACGTGCTTTGTATAAATCATTTTAATAAATACATAGCAAGGATATTTTCTACGCATTACAACTTTTTTCTTGCCGTTCTTTTCAGTAATTTCCTCTTCCTCTGGTACAACAATGTCAATAATCTTGTCTTGTAGGTTATTGTTTTCTACCATTGTAAAAAGATTGCTTTGTACCATTTTTTCATAGCCAGACAAAGTTTGTAGCACATACCATTGTGGCTTATCGTTTTGTTTATTTTCAGTACTTTGTATATTTTGAGTATCTTCCATAATAACCTCTACCTTAACTACCTATATTGATAAGTGAATTAAATCCAAGACCAAATAAAGCGTCCATTGCCATTAACACAACAAGGAAAATAACAACAAAAACTAATACAACGCCTGTAGACTTTAAAGTCGTAGCAAAAGTAGGCCAAGTAACTTTCTTAAGTTCCTCAACCATACCTCTAAAGGCACGACCTATCTTTTTGAAAAATCTTACAAAGCCATTTTCGCCTTTGTTTTTAACTTTACCTTTATTTTTAGCAGGCTTGTTTTTATTTGATGTAGGAGCAAGTGCATTTTGATTTGTTTCAGCAGTAACATTGTTGCTGTTCTCTTCTAAAGAATCAGCAGTTAATGGACTACCTATAACTTGCTTTTTATCTTTTTTGCTCATTAAAAAATGCCCCCCAAAATATTACTTAGTCTCTTTATGAAGTGTGTGCTTTTTGCAGAATGGGCAATACTTCTTAAGCTCAATTCTCTCTGTAGTATTTTGTTTATTTTTATAATCGTCGTAATTTCTTTGCTTACACTCTGTACAAGCTAATGTGATTCTTGTTCTCATAGAAAACGCCTCCAAAAAAATTACACCCTCACGTAGGTGCTTATATAATATATCATATCTATATAATATAGTCAATTGATTTTGGCACTTTTTTAAATTTAGTTGCAAAATATTTTTTTGTGACACAATTCGCCAATATTTTCAGCCAATTAATTGCTAATACCATATTATTATATAACGATAAAATCAACCTTGCCAAACAAGAATAGCAAGCTTTCGGGCTTACTTTTAAAATTATAAGTTTGTTAATAACTGCAATATATAAGTTCAAGATATAGATTAATAAATATCGTTAAAAATACAATCTTATGCAACAAATTCAAAATTATTCCTATATTATAATCACTAAAATGATTGTGTCCACCTCAAGTTTTGGGGCAGTAAACTGCTAGGCTTCAATTCTTGTTGTTAATACTTTAAAAATGCAATGCTTAAATGGTAGGAATATTATATACTTAACTAGATAATATCTCAACAAATACACTTGTTCAAGCATTGATAAACAATAATGAAGTGTTAATAATGTATTGTAAAAGCTAAAATAAACACTTTTATAATTAAATAAAACTACTTGTTGCATATTCCCATTGTATTGCTAAAAGATAAATTGTCTTTAAAATAGCAACGCACTCTTTTTTTACTGCCAAATATACTGCCCAAATAGCTTTATTTAAAATCAATAACGTAGTCTCATATTTAATAGCGTATTATTTTAATACCAACAATAACAGATATTAATTTTAACATTTTTAAAAAATATATACAAATTCTTTAACCTAAAATAAAAGTTTGGGGCAATACCCCAAACTTTTATTTTCTTATATCTTTCCTTTTAATTTTTCCGCTGATTGTTTTTGGCAAATCATTTGCAAAATCAATTATCCTTGGATACTTATAAGGTGCTGTCAATTTTTTAACAAAATCTTGAATTTCCTTTTTAAGTTCCTCGCTTGGAGTATATCCTTTTGCAAGCACGATTGTAGCTTTAACAACTTGACCTCTTATTGGGTCAGGTGCACCAGTTACAGCACACTCCAAAACACTTGGGTGTTCCATAAGTACACTTTCAATCTCAAAAGGTCCTATTCTATAACCACTTGACTTAATCAAATCGTCTGTTCTACCAACATACCAAAAATATCCGTCCTCGTCAAACCACGCCATATCGCCAGTATGGTAATAACCATCGTGCATAACAGCATTTGTTTGTTCCTCGTCCTCAAAATATCCCATAAACAAACCAACTGGTTTACCTTTAGAAATATCTATACAAATCTCACCAACTTCACCCGCAGCACAAGGCTTATCATTACTATCCAAAATACAAATCTTATATTGCGGATTAGGTTTACCCATACTACCTGGCTTAGGTTGCATACCTTTCAAATTCGCAACTGCAAGAGTTGTCTCTGTTTGTCCAAAACCTTCCATAAGTTTTAAACCAGTAGCATTGTAAAATTGCTTGTAAACTTCTGGATTCAACGCCTCGCCAGCAATAGTACAATACTCTAAAGAGGATAAATCATATTTAGACAAATCTTCTTTTATGAAAAATCTGTACATTGTAGGTGGTGCACAAAATGTCTTAATATTATATTGCTTAAACAAAGGCAAAATGTCATCTGGGTGGAATCTGTCAAAGTCATAAGTGAAAACGCAAGTTTCAGCAAGCCAAGCACCATACAACTTACCCCAAACAGCTTTACCCCAACCAGTATCGGAAATTGTCAAATGCAAACCATCTTCTTTAACTAAATGCCACCAGCTAGCGGTAACGATATGACCAATAGCATATGTATGGTTATGGCAAACGCATTTAGGATAACCAGTAGTACCCGAACTAAAATACATAAGCATAGGTTCAGTAACTAAAGTATGACGTTTTTCAAAATGTGCACTTGCTTTTTCAATTCCCTCGTCAAAGTTTTTCCAGCCGTCACGATTGCCATTAACAATAAATCTAAATTTTAGTTCTGGACAACTAGCAACAGACTTATCCACTTCCATTGCCACATAATCGTCTGGAGTACATACAACAGCCTTTATATGAGCCTTATTAAAACGATAAACAAGGTCTTTTTTCATAAGTTGGTTAGTTGCAGGCACAGCTACCGCACCTAATTTGTGCAGTGCCATCATACAAAACCAAAACTGATAATGTCTTTTTAAAATAAGCATTACTTTATCGCCTTTTCCAATACCAATTTGAGCAAAATAGTTAGCTGCTTTATTAGAATATCTACTCATATCCTCAAAAGTAAAAACTTTTTCCTCTTTATCTTTTGAAAGCCAAACCATAGCCCTCTTATTAGGCTTAATTCTTGCCAATTCGTCCACAACATCATAGGCAAAGTTAAAAGTTTGAGGATAATCAAATGTAATATCCTTTAAATTGCCTTTGTCGTCTAAAGTTTCGTGAACAAATTTTTTGTACAATAAATCTGACATAATCATACCTCACATAAATACATAGCTTTTTTACACTACTTGTCTGCTTTAAAATTTATTATCAATATTTTAACTATTTTATATTATAAAAGTTTAATTTGTATTTTTCTTTTATTAATTTACCCTATCCAAATTTAAACATAGCTTTCTAAATTCTTTTACAATAATGAATATTTTCTACAAGTACATTTAAACTTGTTCTTGGTGGTGTTTTAACAAATACCTAAGAATATTTGCATATATTTAAAAGCAATATTCTTTAGTTAATATAATACACATTCTGTAATTCTAAATACACTTACGGGCATATTGAGTAACTTTTACTCTAATTAGCTTAACAAACACAATAAATTTTTACTTTGCCAAGCATAAATCAATTACTCTAGCACTAACAAATTACAAATAAGCCGTTAACCAACAAAAAACTCGTCTCTAAATTAGAGACGAGATATAACCCGTGGTACCACTCTTTTTGCCGATAATTAATCAGCCACTTTGCGTATCAATCAATACGTATTCCTATAACGGGGAAAACCGATATTCCTTACTACTAGTTCAGGGATATAGCTCAAGGGTGATTAAATCAAGTCCTTTGTATTGCCTCGCACCAAACGGCAACTCTCTGAAAACCCGTAAAATGATTTTGTCCCTATCATTGCTTTATTTATTTTTCAAAGCCAAATTAAAATATTCAATTTAACTTTATAGTTGTATTTTAGCACTACAAAAACCATTTGTCAACACTTTTTTATAATTTTTTTACAAAAAAAACTAAAACATGTATATTGTTATTTATCTTGTAAATTAGTGTTAATATCACAACTTAATATACTCTAATAAATAATTAATATAAAAAAATTTTTTTATATAGTGTAACTATGTAAATTTTATTTAAATAAAAATTAGTAGCTACAAGTTTTTTATTTTAATTAGTGGTATTGTTTTTATAAGTTTACTTTATTTTATATTAATCATTTATAGTTAGTAACAACATTAAAGCAATTTTAATATTGATATAAAATTATTAAATAAATATGATAAAGCGGATACTACTAAGACAAATATCTTTTGTTTAATTTAAAATCTAATTCGTCTTGTAACAAATAATTATGTTTATTTTATACGTTTCCAAAAGAACTCCATTGTGATATTAACAATCAAATGCTACCCTTAAAACACTACTTTTCCTCGCGAACCTTGTAATTAGTATCGATTTTTGATTGTTTATTTAACTTTTTTCGCTTTATTATAAAAATAATAAACAAAGTAATTGTAATTAATATTGTACATATTTCCGCAAATGGGAACGTCCACCAAATACCATCAATTCCAAACCATATTGGCAATATATTTATACCAACTAATATCCAAATTATGCCTCTACTTGCAGCAATAATTACAGAACTCAATGCTCCACCAATAGCAGTAAAGAATCCCGAACCAACTATATTGAACCCAATAAGGAAAAATGCAACAGCATAAATTTTTGCTCCGTGGAATGCCATTTTGATAATCTCTGCATCTTTTTGTGGGTCGGCAGAAAACATTTGTATAAGTTTATCCCCAGCAAAAAATACTAATAAAAATACTATTAAGCCAATTACCAAGTTCAATACAAGTGCGGATATAAATGTTTTAGCAACTCTTTTCATTTTATTTGCACCATAGTTGTAGCTTATTATAGCATTTATGCCGTCTGAAATACCAAACATTGCTAACGCACCAAAAGTAGCAATGTAATTTATTATTGTAAATGCGGCAACTCCACCCTCACCAGCAACCTTTAACAATGTACTATTAAATACAAATACTGAAATTGCAGTTGAACCGCAAACTACCGCTTCAGATGAACCATTTGCAATTACTGGCAACATAAGTTTAAAATTAATTTTACCTTTATAAAAATTTATAATGCTACTCTTTTTAAACAGAGGCATACTACAAATTGCCAAAGCTATTAAATATGATAGTCCAGTTGCTAACGCACCACCAAGCACGCCAAAGTTACCAACACCAATAAGTAAGTAATCAAGCAAGCAATTTGCTCCTAAACTGATAATTGCTCCAAACATATATTGATTAGGTTTGCCAAGTGTTCTATCTGTAAAACCAGTAAGATACATATTGCTAATAATAGGTGCAAAAAAGGAGATAACAAAAATATACATAGCGGAATCGTCCACCAATAAGTCAGTCGCTTTCAATAATCTTGCTATTTGTCTTGAAAAAATTGCACCGAAAATCGTTACTAAAATGGAAATTGCCGTTATAAAAATTACCGCAGTACGAAAAACACTTTGAGCCTTTTCTTGCTTGCCCGAACCTAAGCACCTACCAATCATACTTATTGCACCAGTGCAAGTGATAAAAGAAACCGCAAAAATAATCTGCATAAATGGTCCAGCAATATTGACACTTGCCATACTATTAATACCAGCAAACTTACCCAAAAACAAGCCGTCAATAATAGGCTGTGCCCCACCAATTACCATAGCAATAATTGCAGGTATAACGTTAGCTGAAAATACTTTTATTAAATTGTCCTCACCCAATTTATTCTCTAACATACCACACCAATTATTTTAATTATTTAATACTATTAATATATTATCACTACTTTATCACACATACCTTTTATAGTCAACCAAATCAAAAGCATATAAAGCAAATTAACTAATAAATAACTGCAAACTTAACAAAATGTCAACCTTGCAGTTATTCTAAACTAATAATGTTAATTGTTTTAGCAAACAATTATTTAAAAATCAATCACAATCAAAATCTATCTTAATTTTTATACTAAAAAATCTCTTATATCAATTCTGCCGCAAGCAACTTCCCAAATAATTTGAGTGTCAGAGTTTGTAATACTACCGCCCACATTTACTATCAATGCACTTAATTGTATTGCTACATTTGTAGTTTCAAACTTAATATCGTCATTTACCATACGTCTTAATAAGTTTACGTCAGCAGAGTTTACTTTGCCATCACCAGTCAAATCACCTAGCACAGATAGATACATTTCCTCTATCAATACACCACTATTAGTGTATATCTCTACTCTCCAACCAGTTCCTACTGCAAATTCATTACCATTGTTTAGCTTATCTGCAAACTTGCTATCCGCACCATCACCATACACAACATTATTTACACAATCTTTTAATTTGATTATTGTTCCATCAAAATTTATATTGCTTATAAATTGGTTTACACTTGTGTTTGGTGCTATATTGCCTAATACTAACTTACCACCATTTACCTCTTGCCTTTTTGCATAATCATTTACTGCGTGTATCAAATTATTATCTGAATAATTCTTTCTTGTGCCATTTTCCAAATATATAAAATCATATACATTGCTACTAATAATGTTTTCAAACACAACATCACCATTATTCAATGCTGCAATGCTTGATACTTTGTTATTGAAAAAGTGCATATAAGGTGAATCTGTATTGTATGTATTATACCCACTTGTAAATGGCTCATCACCATAATCATCTGCCAAACTAATACCAATTTGTGGCTCACTACCACTATCCAATTTACCAGTTATATTAATCTTTTGTCCTTGTTTCAAGTAAAAATCTGAACTTTTGCCATTTGAATCATAGGTACTATTATCAAAAACTTGCAATGATTTACTTATATTAATATCACAATTAGTTGACGCTACAGCTATACCAGCTCCCTCATAAAATGTTTTATTACGTGTAATAATTCCTCCATTCAAATTTAATATATCCTTTGAATTGGCACCACTAGCATATAAAACACATATGCCAGCACCCCCACCAGTCAGTTCAGTATCTCCATTTTTGTCAAGTTCAGTTTTAATATAGTTGTCTGCGATAAGTCCACTATTAATTGTAAAAGTTGAACCAAGCCCTACACCAACACCGCTAGCAACTACCTTAAATGTATCGTGTATATTTACATAATTTTTAATAATCTTAGTATCATTAATAGTACATTCTGAATCACTATATACAAATAGTCCTGCACCCACACTAAAAGAATTATTTTCAGATATTTCAACTCCATTTAAAACAGCAGTACTAAATTGTCTTACATAAATTCCAGCACCGAACTGTGCAAAGTTTTTACTTACTAGACCGCCAGTCATAGTGAACGTAGATGTTTTATCCTCTGCACCATTTATGTAAATACCACCGCCGTCATAATCATTACTATTTGCATATACAATACCATTAGTAAAAGTGGTCTCACAACACTCTAAGCATAGCCCAGCACCCGCACCAGCATTTACTGGTATTCTATTTCCGTGAATAATTGCCTCACCTATATGCACCTCAGAGTCTAAAGCAAATATACCACCGCCATTAATTGACTCATTTCTAATTATCATACCACCATTTACATTTAAAACGCTATCTTTAGCAAATACTCCACCGCCTTTTGTACTTGCTTTATTATCCATTATCATTCCACCATTAATGTTAATAGTACTATTTTCTGCATATATACCAGCACCATTTACCGCAAACTTGTTTGTAACAATTTTTCCACTATTAAAATTCAAAGTTCCGTTATTTGAAACATAAAATGCACCACCAGTACTACCAGCTGCACCGCCAGATATACTTCCAGCAACAGAACTATTTAATCTATAAACAAGATAATCAACATTTCCGTCTTTGTATAGATTATATAGCTTTTTCATTTTATCCTCATTGTACTTATTATTTTGAATAGTCAAAGTACCGCCATTTACATAAATCGCCATTCCATTAGGAGTTGCAGCTTTCATATTTCTCTCTATTGAGTAAGAATTTATATCAAGCAAAATATTAACACCAGTTGGAACACATATACTACCGCCATTAAAAGATTCTGCATATTCACCAAAAGATGTCTTGTAATTAGTCTCAACATTTTTTGCTATCCAATGACTTTTCATTAATACCTTAACCTGCTTGCCACCATTTTCCTTTGATTTTGTTACTGCTTTATCCCATTCTGTTGCCATAGCATCACAACTACCAGTAAGAATAATATCATAATCGTCCTCACTAAACTCGTTATCTGTGGAATCTGCAATATCCGCAGCAAGCTCTCTTTTCTCATAGCTCAAATTGCTTTCAGTTGCTACCATATTAACACTCAAACAACCAATAACCATAAGACAAATAATGGCTATCGCTAAAAAGATTATTCCCGCTCTTTTTATGTTTTTTATCATAGCAAAAACCTCCTATTTTTGGATACATAGAATACATATATCTATGTACTTAAATAAGCCTTTTCGGCTATGTTTTTGTAAG
>CAJTZR010000078.1 GCA_910584035.1 uncultured Christensenella sp.
CGTTAAACACATATTATTACCTCAAATAAATTATAAGATAATAATAAACAAAAGTCAATGGTTAATTTTTATATCTATATTGATAAATTTTATTTTTTATGTTATAATTTAAAAAAGTGGTGGGATATGAAAAAAGTATTTGTATTAATTGTTTGTGTTTGCTTAGTTTGTTTATTAGTATCTTGTGGCAGAAAAATCATTCCTAATGAGCCATTTGATATGGTGGATGGAGTGATTGTTGAGGAGTATAAAGAAATGGAATTTACAGTTTGCTCTTACAATATAAAAGGCGGTGAGGCAACAACCTTATCAATTAGTAAGATAAAAGATAATTTGCAAAGCGTTAGGGCAGATATAGCAGGACTTCAAGAAGTTGACCATTTATCAAACAGAACGAACAAGCAAGATTTTTTAAGTATATTTAAAGAGCAATCAAGTTTTGCTAATGTTGCTTATTTTCCAATTGACTTGCAAGGTTTTGGTGATACTTATGGACTTGCTCAAATTTCAAAAACTAAACTTTCAAAAAGCCATAGTTTTAAGTTGCCATATCCATATGAGTATGAAAAAGTTGAGGTTGAAAAAAGAATTGTTATTCGTTCATTAGTAATAATAAATGGAGTACAAATAGCATTTTATAATACTCATTTATCTTATGAGAATGTTAAAATGCCAAATGGGAAATCGGTTAGAGAAACACAATTTGAATATTTGCTAGAACTTTTAAATAGCGACCCTTGTCCGTATAAAGTAGTGACTGGTGATTTTAATGTTGAGAGCTTTGCTGAATATGAATTATTTGAAAATAATGGCTACAATATTGTAAATAATCAAAATAGTAAATTTGATACTTATCGTGGAGAGGATAGTGCCTTTAGAGCGATTGATAATATTATTTATTCAAATAGGCTAGAGCTAAAAATGTGTGATATGCTAGAGGATAATTGTTCAGACCACAATATGTTATATGCAAAATTTAAAACTATCAAATAAATAATTAACGATACAATTTACTTGATATAATAAAAATGTTGATAATAAATGATTAAAGGTGATTTATGAATAAAGAGCAGGCTGTGGAATATGGGCTTTCTAAAAGTGGGGCATATTTAGATTTTCCGTTTGTTGGTAATGATTATGCTGTTATAAAAATTAAGAATGAAAAAACGGGTAAAAATAGAATTTTTGTAGAAATTTTTTCTTTAAATGATTTGGATATGTTGACTTTTTCTGCAGATAAAGATTTGACTATTAATTTGCGTAATCAATATCCAGATAAAATAAAAAAGGGATATCATTGTCCGCCAGTTCAATCACAATATAAGAGCAGTTTAGTACTTACTCAATTTGACGATATTACTATAAAACAATTTATTGATTTATCTTACGAATTCGCAAAAGTTAAGTTGAAAATAAAATAAAACCGCTCGAAAATCGGTATTAAATTAATTTTTTTAATAAAAAAACAAGAAAGCAAAGTTTTGATTAATAGTAACTTTGCTTTCTTATTTTTCTTTTCCAAGTAAAAAATCACAACTGCTATTGAAGTAATCTGCCAAAAGCAAAATATAACTTGCTTTCGGTTTATTTATTCCTCTTTCCCAATAATCTATTGCTTTTTGGTTTACTCCAATAGCGTTTGTAAGCTTTTGTTGGGATAGATTATCTTCTATTCTCAAATTTTTAATATTTTCACCTATACTCATATTTCAATTTTAACAAAATTTTATTGCATTTTGCTTGATATAGAAGTTTTCTTCTTATATAATTAAATTGTAGACAATTTGATTTTAATTTATAAATATAATTGTATTTATAAAATAAATGTGATAAAATGTATATATAAGCAATTAATAATTGTATTACTAGATAAGAAAGACTAGTATTTAATTTGATAAAGCGAGGTAAAAAATGATTGTACAAATTGAGAATTTACACAAATCATTCAAAGATGTAAAAGCAGTTGATGACATATCTTTTAATGTTAAAGAGGGGGAATTGTTTGCTTTTTTAGGTGTGAATGGTGCGGGTAAGTCAACTACAATAAATATCATAAGTGGTATTTTGAGTAAGGATAGCGGAAAGGTAGTTGTTTGTGGTGAGGACATTGATAAAAATTTATCAAAAATGAAAAATAGTATTGGTATTGTTTTTCAAAATTCTGTACTTGACAAAAAATTAAATGCTTATGACAATTTGAAATTTAGAGCTTCGTTATATGGCATATTTGGTAAAGAGTTTAATAGTCGATTAAAAGAATTAACTGAGCTTTTAGATTTAAGGGATATTTTGAAACGCCCATTAAACAAATTATCTGGCGGACAAAAAAGGCGAATTGATATTGCAAGAGCTTTAATACACAATCCTAAATTGTTGATATTGGACGAGCCAACTACGGGACTTGACCCTAAAACAAGAATAACTGTATGGAAAGTTATAGATACATTGCGTAAGGAGCAAGGCTTAACTGTATTTTTAACAACTCATTATATGGAAGAGGCTTCTGATTCAGATTATGTAGTTATTATTGACTCGGGCAAAATTGTTGCAGAGGGTATACCTCACGAATTAAAAAATAAATTTGCAAAAGACTATATCAAGTTTTACAACAAAATGGCTGAAGCTGAGGAATATTTTTTAAGCATTGGTAAATCTATCAAAAAGGAAAGAGACTTTGTTCAAGTTGAGATTGAATCAACTGAGGAAGTGCATAAATATTTTGCAGAAAACCCTTCAATATTTGATGATTTTGAGGTTCTTAAAGGAAATATGGACGATGTTTTCCTAAACGTTACGGGTAAAAACCTAAAAGAGGTGTAATATGTTATTAGAAAGTAGAAAATTATTGTCATTAGTTGGACGTAATACTAAATCATATTTTAAAGATAAAATGCTGTTTTTTACCTCAATGTTAACACCTTTAATATTGCTCGTATTGTTTTTTACATTTTTAAGAAATATTTATTTAGATAGTTTTAGAGGTGCTTTCCCAGATGGCTTTTCTGTAGACGACAGAATATTGAATGGTATAGCTGGTGCGTGGTTGTTGTCATCTGTTTTGAGTGTAAGTTCTGTAACTGTTGCATTTTGTGCTAATATGGTTATGGTAGATGATAAAATACACGGTGCGATAAATGATTTTAAGGTTACGCCTGCAAAGCCTACTACAATTTATTTAAGCTATTTTGTATCCAACTTTTTTGTAGTGCTACTTGTAATGTTAAGCGTGTTACTTTTGGGTTCAATATATCTTGCAATAGTAGGTTGGTACATAACAGTGAGCGATTTCTTTATGATTTTGTTAGATGTAATAATTAACATAATATTTGGTAGTTTGCTTGCAAGTATAGTGTTATCTTTTGTATCAACTCAAGGTATGCAGTCAGCAATAGCGACATTGATATCTGCATTATATGGTTTTATCAGCGGTTCATATATGCCTATATCGTCTTTCTCAAAAGGTTTGGCTAACTTTTTAGGACTATTACCAGGAACTTATGGTACATCAATTTTGCGTAACCATTGTATGAATGGTTATTTGCAAGCTATGATTGACGCTGGAATTCCAAGCGAATCTATTAAAGGCATTCGTGACGGCTTTGACGCTAATATAAATGTGTTTGATAACAGCGTTTCACTTGGTGCAATGTATGGAATATTGCTTGGAACTTGTTTGGTATTACTAATAATTTATGTTATTGTTGTAATTTTGCAAAGCAAAAATATAAATATTAATTTGTTTAAGAAAATTAAAAAGCCAATCTTGAAAAAGAAGGCTTAACCCTACGAAAATCGGTATTAAAAGTAATTTATTGATATATTTAAGGTGAATTAGTGTTAAAAAGAAAAAGTGTTTTATTTATTATTTGTTTAGTTTTAATACTTTTAATAAATTGTGTTATGATACAAAATAATGCAACACTTTTAGAATGTGTAAATGTAAATTCAGTTAATGATTTAGATAATAAAGAGTATTCAACTTATCAAAATAGTTTAGCTGAACTGCAAGCAATGGATATTGATGATATTGCTAATATGCAGACTTATAATAGTAAAGATTATAATCTTGTAACAAATGTAAAAGACCAAGGCAGTAGTAATTTATGTTGGGCATATGCATCTGTCAGTGCTGCAGAAACGAGTATTTTACGTAGTGGAATTGATAGTAATGTGACAGCAGAAAATTTGTCATTATCACCAAGAAATATTGGTTATTCGAGGTTTAATAGAGGTGCGGACCCATTAAACAATAATAGTGCAGTTGTTGGTAGCGAAAATTGGCTCACAAGTGCTGGCACTCCAAATTATGCGGCAGAAATGTTTGCAATGTGGTGTGGACCTACTGATATTAATACAAATGCTACTGCAGACCAATTTATAAATGGTAAATATCGCTTAATAAATGCTGAGCATATTGATACTGATAATATTCAAGAAATTAAACGTGCTATTGCAAAATATGGTGCAATTACATTTGGATATAACAATTTGCGTGAAGTGGAATATTATAATCCAAAAAATGAAACATCAAGTAGCTCATATCCGCACGCAGTAACTTTGATTGGCTGGGATGATAATATACCAGCTAGTAAGTTTGTACCAAATGGTGCATCTCAAAATGGTGGTTGGATAGTTAAAAATAGCTATAATTCCTTGCCTTACTTTTATTTGTCGTATGACAATAAAAATAGTGCAAAATATGGTTTTGAGTTTGTTACAAAAGATACTTATGACAATAATTATTTTTATGATGGTAGACTTGGTACGGGATTAAGTAGCAGTATTAGTTCAAGACATACAAAATTTGCAAATATTTTTGAGGCTAAAAAAGGCGAGAACGGCACTGCAGAATATTTGCAAGCAGTCAATATTGGTATAGCAAGTAAAAAAGCAAAAATACGTGTTGAAATTTACACTAATTTAACAAATGATACTGAACCAGAAAGTGGTACACTGAGTGGAGTAGGCAGAGGATATTTTGATTATGGTGGTAATCGTACAATAAAACTAGATAGTCCAGTTAGATTAGAAAAAGGCAGTAAATTTAGCGTTGTGGTTTGTAATGAGGACACTGCACAACTAACACTTTCTTTTGTTGCTGGTGGTAAGACTTCGTATAAATACAAAGATTATTGGGTTGGAACGAGTAGTAACACTGCTCGTATTAAAGCTTTTACAACCTCAGAGATTTTAGATTCTATAGATGACAATGACATTGCTAATGCAGATATTAAGATAATTGGTGAAAAATTTATATATTCGGGTGCGGAAATAAAACCAAAAGTGTCTGCAATGTTAAATGGTAATCTTTTATCTGAACAAGATTATAGTATTACCTATACGAATAATATTAATGCTGGAATGGCTAGTTTAAAAATTAGTGGTATCGGAGACTATTTTGGTGAAAAAAGCTTACAATTTAATATTGAAAAAGCAGATAAACCGCCATTGCAACCAAATAAAGAGATTAATGTGGATAGCAATGTTGTAAAATTGAGCGAAGTAGACTTGCCAAAAGGTTGGAATTGGGTTGATAGTGATTATAATTTAGAATATGGCTCTAATAATGTAGTAGCGGAATACTTTGATAAAACAAATTATAAAGATTATACAATGAATATAATTATAAATAGAAAAGAGGTAATTATACCGCCAACAGAACCAGTAGACCCTACACCTCCAGTTGAACCAGTAGAACCGCCAACCAATCCAGAGCCACCTATAGTAGAACCAGAACCAATAGAACCAGTTGAGCCACCTATAGTAGAACCAGAACCAATAGAACCAGTTGAGCCACCTATTGTACAACCTCAACCAGAGCCACCTTTAGATTCTGAGGAGCCATCATTGCCAATTGAGCCTATTATTCCAGAACAAACAACACCTGATAGTAACAATTCGTTTGAAAATAATTCAAGAAAAAATAAACAATTATTGTGGTTGTTAACTATACCAGCAAGCATAAGTGTTATTGCGGTTGTGTTGGTAATATGTAAAGTTAAAAAATTGATTTAGTATCGATTTTCGATAGGTTTATAACGTGTAAAGCCTTATAAAAATCATTGTATGGGTGGGCAAATGACAAAGAAAAATCTCACAATTTTAATAGTTTGTATAGTTGTTTTTATTACACTATGTTTAGTTGCTTTAGGAATTTTTTTAGGCATTCATTTTAATAAAAAAAATAATTTTGATATAAACGTATATATTGATGGTGAATTTTATAGTGTGACACCATATGACAATAATTTTGTTTTACCAACTCCACCAGATTTAGTGGGTGCAAATTTTGTTGGTTGGTATTTAGACGAAAATTTTACTAAGAAAATTAATAATGTTAAAGATATCAAAATGTTGTACAACTCTAAAGATAAAACTATATATGCTAAATATGAATATTATAAAATTGTAATAAATTTTGTTGTTGATGATGTTATTACAGAAGTTTTGGTAATTGATAAGATAGAAGATTTTAAGGAGTTAGATACTCCCTCAAAAGAAAATGCAAAATTTTTAGGCTGGTTTTTAGGTGATAATAGGATAGATAAGTATAGTTGTAGAGATAAAATGAATAAATTTGCAAAATATAACTTGCAAGCAGTTTATTGTTATCACGAGTACTTTCAACAAGTCAATACTGCTACTTGTGAACAAGATGGCGAAGACTACAAGCATTGCATTAAGTGTGATGAGAATTTTGATATAAAACAAGTAAAAGCTTTTGGACATACTGCTAGAGAGCAAATAGATTTTGACGATTTGGAGCATTTTAATTATTGTGAACGATATCAACAATGTGGCAAAAAGTTTAATATTCAACCACATATATTTGATGATTATGCAAATTATGATTATTGCAGTAGATGTAATCATATAACAATTGAAGCTCCTATAGAAGGCAGTGCAATTTTAAAGGAGCAAATGGTAGCACGTGAAAAAATAACAGACTTTAGTAATGTTCCAAATAAACCTAATGTTAAAGGCACATTAGATATGATAGCGGTTAATATTGGACAAGGTGATTGTATTTTTATTAAATTTCCAGATGGAAAAAGTATGGTAATGGATAGTGGCTCTGCATTTGGAACGAGCAATAACTATGATAAATTAGAAGAAGTTTTGAATAAATATAAAATTTCTACATTAGATTATTTGTTTATTACCCATAGTGATTATGACCACATTAGATATATAGAGAAAATGCTGAAAAATTTTGCAGTTAAAAATGTATATATTCCACGTGTAAGTGATGACCATAAAGGAAGCACTTATCAAGATACTATAACAGCTATTTCAAAAGCAACTTATTTAGAAAATGGTGTTATTCAAAAAACCAAAGTTAGGTATAATATTCACGATTTCCAAATTGCAGGGAAAAGCTGGCGTATGAGGTGTTATACTTATCTTAAAAAAGACTATCCAACTATAACCAAAGCCGAAACTTTTTCTCCAACTATCCCAAATGTTAAAGACACTGGAGATATAATTAATTCTGTATCACCAATATGTTTACTTGAGTACGCTGGTAGGACAATAGTTTTAACTGGTGATTCTAATCAATATAATGAATCATACTTGGTAAATAGAGGGGTGTTCTTAGGAGTTGATGCAGATGTGCTAAAAGTCGCTCACCACGGCTCAAAAACTTCTACAACTGCCAATTTTTTAGCAAGTGTAAAATGCGAATATGCATTGATAAGTCACGGGGGAATGTATGGTCACCCAACTGAGGAAGTTTTGCAAAGGCTAGACGATTTTGGTTACAAAGCTATTTATGAAACAATGGGCGATGGAAATATTAAAGTGAGTGTATCATATAATGGCACACTAAATATTGATGCACAAAATTCTGATAATAAAGACATTAATGACAAACTTTATATGTTTAGGTTATTTACTATAGAGGAGTGTTGTTTAAATTATAGTAATAAAGAAGATATAAGTCTTGTGATTGATTTAATAGCTTAATTTTAGCTTGATAATAGGTGAACAATATGGAATTAAAAAAATATAATAATGAAAATGCTGAAATTATAACAAGTTGGATAAAAGACGAGAAAAGTTTATATCAATGGTCAGCTGATAGAATTAATAAGTTTCCTATTACTGCCCAACATTTAAATGAATTTTATCAAACAATGGTTGATAGCGATAGATTTTTTCCATTGACTTGTTTTGAACAAGATATTGTTGTAGGACATTTGATAATTAGATATCCTGAAAAATGCAATAATGTGGTGCGTTTTGGTTTTGTTATCATTGCACCGTATATGCGTGGTAGTGGTAATGGTAAAAAAATGTTACAACTTGCAATAGATTATGCAAAAAATACATTGAAAGCTACTAAAATAAATTTAGGTGTATTTGCAAATAATGAAAGTGCAAAGTTTTGTTATGAGTCAGTAGGTTTTAAACCTATTGGAAAAGTTGAGAAATATCAAATGCCAATTGGTGAGTGGGATTGTATAGAAATGGAATTGGAATTATAGCAAATAGTTGTAATATTAATTTTAACTTTTAAAAAGAAAAATAATTGATTAAACAGCTAAATTTTGCTTGACATATCTTTAAAAAATCTTTATAATAAGCAAGTAAGACAAAAAGAGTAGTGATAAAGGTGATTTATACTTGCATAAATAATGTATAAGTTTTAAATTTATTTAGATTTTTTTAAAATTTATTATCAATTTAATTGACAATATCTTTTTTATATGGTATTATCTAATGGCGTTGAGATTATGCGGGTGTAGTTCAATGGTAGAATCCCAGCCTTCCAAGCTGGTCGTGTGGGTTCGATTCCCATCACCCGCTCCAGTTATGGGTCAGTAGCTCAGTTGGATAGAGCAACGGCCTTCTAAGCCGTAGGTCAGGGGTTCGAATCCCTTCTGGCTCACCAAATGTGGTGGGTATAGCGCAGTTGGCTAGCGCGCCAGGTTGTGGCCCTGGAGGTCAAGGGTTCAATTCCCTTTACTCACCCCATTAAATTAATAATAATGTTTATGATTTATATTGTAATTTAACATTTGTTAAAGTTAAATAAATTTAAAACATACTTATAACAAATAAATAGATATTTATCCATTAAAGTGCGATACAATATTGGGGTGTCGCCAAGCGGTAAGGCACCAGATTTTGATTCTGGCATTCGTAGGTTCAAATCCTGCCACCCCAGCCAATATAAATATCTTTAATGGGGTATCGCCAAGCGGTAAGGCAACGGACTCTGACTCCGACATTCGGG
>CAJTZR010000079.1 GCA_910584035.1 uncultured Christensenella sp.
TATTTATAACCATTTATTTCAAGACTATTTGGCAAGGTAATAACTTGCAAACACTTGTATTTTGAAAGTAATAATCGAATTAAATTATAATTGACTACTAAAACTATTAATTTATATAATTAAAAAACAAAAATCTCTTTAACTCTACATTAAAGAGATTTTTGTTTTTTTGAGTTTGCTAAAATTACAAAACTAATTATTTGCAATTTGAGCAGTTTTTAGTACTAGACTTAGCTGCACTCTTAGTTTGACTTGACTTAGATGCCTTATTAGCAGTTTTGTTGCTAGCACTTTGTTGACTTCTTGCCATAACTTTCTCCTCTGTAGCTTATTGCTACAATAGTATTATAAGCAATATTAAAAATTATATACAAAATTATAATTGTAAATTTACCAAATTTTACATTTTCCGACAAAAAGTTATTAACAACAAATATTATCTTTCACTACAAAAATTTTTACTGGAATTGTAAGCAAAATAAAAAATGCGATTTGATAACAAATCGCATTTTTTCTATCACATTTTATCTGGGTGCACAAATGGTAAAACTTGTTCATCACTTGATATATTACAATTAATTAAAACTGGATAATTAAAATCTTTTATATCTTTTAATATCTTTTGAAAATCTTGCAAACTATCTACTGAATAACTTTTGCTAACACCATATGATTTTGCAAGCAATTCAAAGTCTACTCTACCGCCAATATTAACGCCATAATAATGCTTTTTATAAAACTCTGTTTGCCATTGTTTAACCATTCCTAATGCACCATTGTTCATTATAATAATTAAGATTGGCAATTTTTTCTCAACCGCCAAGGCTAGCTCATTGTTGTTCATTGCAAAACTGCCGTCACCCGTAACTAGTACTCCTCTCTTGCCTGTTGCAATAACACCACCTATACAAGCACCCAACCCATATCCCATTGCACCTAAACCACAAGATGTCAAAAAAGTTTTTGGCTTGACAAATGGATAGCATTGTGCAGTCCATAATTGGTGTTGTCCTACATCAGTTGCAATAATATCATCAGCTCTTAAATTACTTGCAAGACTTTTTATAATATTGCTTGGTGTAAAACCATCATTATTATATACATAATCATTTTGTCTTTGTAAATTTATCTCATCCCACCATTCTAAATTGCTTTTACTATTCAAGTACGGCTTGATATTATCTAAAAAAGTTGCTATATCACTTTTAATCAAGTAATCACATTTTACATTTTTATCAAGTTCAACTAAATCAATATCAACTTGTATAATCTTTTGACCGCATTGTTTACTGCGTAATGTTCTGTCATTAAATCTAACACCTAATGCAATTACCAAATCAGCCTCATTTTTCAAGTTATTTGCACCAACATTGCCGTGCATTCCCGTCATACCTATGTTATATTTGCAATCATATGGCACTGCAGTTTTTCCCATCATAGTGCAAGCTATAGGAGCGTCAATTAGCTCTGCTAGTTTTTCTACCTTTTCACCGCAATTATTATTAACTACTCCACCGCCACAATATATAAATGGTTTTTTGCTTTGGTTTATCATTTCCGCAACCTTTTCATAATCAGTTGGAATTTTAACCTCTTTTGTATGAATTTTTGCAGTAAGATTTCCATTATACTCACATTTTGCTGTTAAAATATCTTTTGGTATATCTATCAGCACTGGTCCAGGTCTACCACTCTTTGCAATCTCAAAACTATCAATTATTATTCTTTCTAAATCTTCCACTCTTTTGCACAGATAGCTATATTTAACCACTGGCATAGTAATACCATAAATGTCCACTTCTTGAAAACTATCTTGACCAAGTTTATTAGTTGGTACATTTCCCGTTATTACTACAAGTGGAACTGAATCAAGGAAGCTGTTAGCTATACCTGTAACTAAATTTGTAGCTCCAGGTCCAGATGTCGCAAGTACAACCCCCACTTTACCACTTGCTCTTGCATAACCATCACCCGCAAAAGTTGCACCTTGCTCCGATGACATAAGGTAATGTTTTATTTTTCCTTTAACCTTATACAATTCCTCATAAATATCAAGTATGCTTCCGCCAGGGTAACCAAATATACATTCTACCCCTAACTTTTGTAAACTTTCAACTAATATTTTTGCTCCAGTGTATTTCATAGTAATACCATATAAAAAAATATTATTTTTAATATTGTATTTATTCTAACACATTTTATAAAAAATTCCAAATCATTAGACAAAAAAATTTTGTATGCTAAAATTAATATTTCAAAAAGTGTCCAAATAACCCATAAAATATTTTTTTATGGGTGCTATAATAAGCAATACATAATTAAGCTTGAAAATATCTGTTATTATTCAAAAGAAAAATACTTTTTTAGCAAGTTTATTGTGTTAGCTATATAAAATTTAAATGCAAGTTAAAATTTAATTCTTATAGTTTTTATTTTCAAGATTTTGATAAAACGCATTCAAAACTAATATTTATATCAAACTTATACCACATTAAAGCAAATTTAATGTTGCAAAACTCAAATTATCTAGTAAAATATTATCATAAGTTATCCATAAACCACAAAAAAATGATTTTGTGCAATAATTATAAGCAGTGATAATAATCAATTTTTATTATACTTTTTTGACATTTCCAATATTTTCTCAAAAGGCTAAACATTTTAAGATAATATAACTCAATTTATTTCATCTAAACATAGTAATTTATTTTAATTAACCATAGAAAATTGGCAAATGCAAAATTTTTAAATTATATTTTTAACTTTATATTAATTTTAATTTACTCATATTCAATACAAGGAGAATACATATGACGTATGAAGAATGGCTTTCTGAATGGCTAAATAATTATATTCAGACAACAAACAAACTACAAACTTTTGAGAGATACAAAAATATTGTATCTTTGCATATTATCCCACATTTGGGCAAGTACAAACTTGAGGACATTTCACCTATTATTTTGCAAAAGTATATTACTAATCTCTCTTTATGTGGCAACACACGCAACCAGCAAGCACTATCTGCAAATTATGTTAAAGCCATAATCAATGTTATTCAAACTTCACTAAAAACTGCTCATAACTTGGGTTTTCTTATGGAATATAACGCAGATAAAATTAAGCGTCCAAAATCAACAGAAAAACAAGTAAGTTGCTTTTCCTTTTCTGAACAGAAAATTATAGAAAATCATATTTCAAATTGCAAACGCAAAAAACTAAAAGGCATTTTGCTTTGTTTATATACTGGCTTGAGAATAGGCGAACTTCTTGCTCTAACTTGGGCAGACATTGACTTTAACAAAAAGACATTGTCTGTCACAAAATCTTGTCACGATGGCTATGTTGATGGCAAACATTGCATAATTATTGATACGCCAAAAACTGGACATTCATTAAGAAAAATACCTCTTTCACCACAATTAATAACTATATTAAAGGACTTAAAGAAAAATACAAAATGCAAATTTGTTTTATCCTATAACGACAAGCCTATTTTAGTTAGAAGTTACCAACGTGCTTTTGAATTGCTACTTAAAAAACTTAAAATTCAGCACAAAGGCTTTCACTCTCTACGCCACACCTTTGCTACACGTGCTATTGAATGTGGTATGGATATAAAATCTTTATCCGAAATATTAGGACATAAAAACGCAAGTATAACCTTAAATCGTTATGCTCATTCACTATGGGAACATAAATCGGATATGATGAATAAGCTTAGCAAATTAATGTAAAATTGCAAGAAATAAGCCATAAAATAAAACAAAAAATGTTCATCAATTATATTAATTGATGAACATTTTATAATCAAATTATATCAATTTTGATAAAAAATGTCAATAAAAATAGCATTTTTCATGTTAAATTATGCTATTTTAAGTAAATTGATGGGTAAAACACTAAATTTATTGCCAAAATAGTTCATCAATTAATATAATTGGTGAACAAATTATTAGCATCTTTTTTATAAAATCAAGGAGTAAATAATGAATAAATCAAAAGTAACAGTTACCTTTTTTGTAGTTTTATTAGCTTGTTGTTTATGTATAGTTTTGGTTGCTTGCAATAATCACAATAACAACAATAGTAGCAATAATGAAAATGGTGAACTTGAGTATAGATTAAATTCTGATAATGTTTCATATAGTGTAACTGGTAAAGGTACTATTACAACAAATGACATTGTAATACCAAATACTTACCAAGGAAAACCTGTGACTAATATTGATACATCTGCATTTTATGAATGTGATAAAATTACTAGTATCTCAATACCTAATAGCGTTGTCAGCATTAGCGTTAGTGCATTTCAAGGCTGTAAAAGCCTAACAAGCATAAATATCCCAAGTAGCGTTACAAAAATTGACCGCTACGCATTCAATGGTTGCTCACAATTAAAAAATTTATACATAACAGATATCTCGGCTTGGTGTAATATTGAATTTGATGCGAATTATGCTAATCCCCTAATATATGCACAAAATTTATATTTGAATGATGAATTAGTGACCGACTTAATTATTCCAAATAATGTTACTTTAATTAAAGATTATGCTTTTACTGGTTGTACTAATATTTCAAATATAACTATACCTACAAGCGTAATTAATATTGGAATGAATGCTTTTTCTAAATGTCGTTTCCTTACAATTTATTGTGAAGCAAAAAGTGCACCAGATACTTGGAAGATTACTTGGAAAGACTCTACTTGTCCAGTAGTTTGGAATTGCAGTGAAAATGAAATAGCAACAGATGGATATATTTACAAAATTAACAATAGATTAAGATACGCATTAAAAAATGGTAATGCAAAGGTAGTTCAACAATCTTTAAAATTATCTGGTAGTATTGACATCTCACAAAGCATTTATCATAATGGAACTAGCTATAAAGTAACAGAAATCATTGACTCTGCTTTTGACGAATGCACTAAACTTACAAATGTAAATATTCCAAATGGAATCACTCACATTGGCGAGAATGCATTTGCCGATTGTAGTAATCTAACTAGCGTTACTATCTCCGATAGTGTGACAAGTATTGGCAATTCCGCTTTCAAAAATTGCTCAAGTCTTGAGTATGTTAACATTGGAAATGGCATTGCTAATATTGGTTTCAACGCATTTTATGCTTGTAACAAATTGAAATACAATGAATATGAGAATAGCGTATATTTAGGAAATAGTCAAAATCCATATGTTGTTTTGGTAAAAGCAAAAACTAAAGAGATTACTGATTTTATTATTAATGACAAAACGAGAATAATTATGTATGAAGCATTTGAAGATTGTTGTAATCTTTCTAATATTGCAATGCCAAATGATATTGTTAGCATTGGTAGTTTTGCATTCAATCGTTGTTCTAGTTTAAATAGCATTACACTAGCTGAAAATGTTATCAATATTGGAAGTTTTGCATTTTCTAATTGCACAAAACTAACCACTATAACTATGACAAATAGTATTAATACAATTAATGATTGTACTTTTGATACTTGTACAAATCTTAAAACTATAAATTTTAGAGGCACAAAAAGTGAATGGAGAAAAATATCAAAATATCCTACTTGGCACAACAATACTGGCGATTATATTGTAGTTTGTAATGATGGAAGAATAAACAAAAAAGGTGCAGATATTTAAAAAAAATCAATAAATTTAGCTTACTTTAATTATATTTCGAACACAAAAAAATACAAAAACAAAAAAAATTACAAACAAAAAATGTTCATCAATTGTAATAATTGATGAACATTTTATATTAATATTATAGCAATTTTGGTAAATATTGTCAATATAAAAATGTTTATTTATAATAAAATATGTCAAATAACTAAAATATATTAACTTTCATTATATTTTTTATTGATTAATGTTCATCAATTATTACAATTGATGTACAAAATTTAAATAAATTAATCATTAAATTTTTGAATAAAATAAGGGGAAAAGCAATGAAAAAATCAAAAACTTTATTTATAATTTTTGTTATTCTTTTGATTTGTAGCCTATCACTTGTATTGGTGGCTTGCGGTGGCAATAATGGTGACAACAACAATAATGACAATAGTAATGGTAATACTGAAAATGATAATGGAAATATTGATACCACCTCAATTTTTAGATTTAAAGATAATAAAACTGGATATATCTTATCTAATGTTATTGTTGGTGATAATGCAGACTCTTTAAATACTGAACTTGTCATTCCAGCAACATACAATGATAAGCCAGTTATAGCTATTGGCAATAACGCTTTTAGCAAATGTAATTTGTTTACAAGTATAACAATACCTAACAGTATAACTAGTATTGGTAATTCCGCTTTTTATAATTGATCTAAGCTAACTAACCTAACAATTCCAGATAGCGTCACAAGTATTGGAGATTCTGCTTTTTATAGTTGTTCAGGTTTAACAAGTATAATAATACCAAATAGTGTTATTAGCATTGGCAACTCAGCTTTTTATGGTTGCTTTGGACTAACTGACATAGCCATTCCAAATAGTGTTACTAGCATTGGTCAATCTTGCTTTTACAAATGTGGTGGACTTACAAGTGTTACATTGTCAAACAACATTATTACAATTGATGACTATACTTTTTCCGGTTGTACTGGACTTAAAAGTTTTACTATTCCTAATAGTGTAATAACAATTGGTGAAGATGTATTTAATGGTTGTACTGGTCTTACAAATATCACAATACCAAATAGCGTAACAAAAATTGGTGGTTCTGCATTTTATGGTTGTTCAGCACTAACAGATATAACCTTGCCAAATAGAGTTACAAGCATTGGTTCTGCAACTTTTTATAACTGTAGTAAACTTAAAACAATTATAATGACGGATAATATTACTAGCATAGGAGTTTATGCATTTAAAGGTTGTACGAGTCTTGATAATGTGACTATCCCTAAAAATATTACTACCATTGACTATGCAGTATTTAGCGGTTGTACCAGTCTTAAAAGTGTAAGTATTCCAAACAAAGTTATTTGCATTAATGAATTGGCATTTAGTGGCTGTACTGCACTAATTGATATAAACATAACAAACAAATCTACAAAAATTAATGCATTTACTTTTAAGGACTGCGATAAGCTTGCAACTATCAATTACCAAGGCACTATGGACGAATGGAAAAAGAATGTTATAAAAAGTGCAAATTGGGACATTGGTACAAATAATTATATTGTAATTTGTGAAAACGGCAAGTTAGATAAAAATGGAGAGGAACTTTTGGAACAGCTATGAAAAAGTAAATTTAGTATTAGCTTGATAACCTAATAATTACAAATTTATATGTAAAATTAAAAGCAAAAAATGTTCATCAATTATTATGATTGATGAACATTTTTAGTATAACAATACTAAATTTATAAATAAATTTAATAGATATGGCTTGTTTTTAATTAAAAAATTCAATTATATTGACTTTTTTAATCAAAATTGATATAATTCTAATATAAAATGTTCATCAATCATAATAATTGGTGAACAAAATTTAAATAAGTTAATCATTAAATTTAAAAATGATAAGGGTAAAAGTAATGAAAAAGTCAAAAGTTTTAGTGTTTATATTATCTATAATTCTCATATGTTGTTTATCTTTTATTCTAGTTGCTTGTGGCGGAAATAATGATAATGACAATAATAATGGGAATAATACCATTATACCGCCTGACACACATACACATAATTGGGATACAAAATATTCGCAAGACGAACAAAACCATTGGTTTGCTTGCAGTGGTTGTGAGGAAAAACAAGACGTTAATTCTCATAATTTTGCTGATAAAATTGACGAAAATGCTTTTTGGAAAGAATGTTCTGTTTGTAAATATATAAAAGACAAAAAAGATTTTACAAAAGGTCTTAAGTATGATTTAATAGATAATGAAAATTCTTATGAAGTTACTGGAATAGATTCCTTATCATATACAGAGATTATTATACCTAGTAAACACAACAATAAACCTATAACAAGCATTGGACTGCACGCATTTGATGGTTGCAGTAAACTTGTAAGTGTTATGTTACCTCAAAGCGTGACCAACATTGATGAATATGCGTTTTATGGTTGTAGTGAGCTTGTAAGCATTGTAATACCTCCAAGTGTAAATTGCATTAACAATTATACTTTTTATGATTGTGGCAAACTTGCTAATATAACAATTTCAAACACATTAAATTATATTGGTGACTATGCCTTTTATGATTGTTCTAGCCTTATAAATATTGAAATTCCAAATACAGTAACAGAAATAGGTGAAGGTGCTTTTTATGGATGTAAAGGACTAACAGACATTACTTTACCAAATACAATTGACACTATAAGTAATAGTTTATTTCAAAAATGCACAAATATTAAACAAATATCTATACCTAATAGCGTAACAAGTATTGGTAGTGAAGCATTTTCTGGTTGCAATGAATTAACAGAAATAGTTATCCCTAATAGTGTAAATTTTATTGGTGATTATGCTTTTGAGAATTGTTCAAACCTTGTCAGCATAACTTTACCAAAAAATTTAGCTAGCATTGGTGAGGAATTCTTTTATAATTGCTTAAAATTAGAAACAATTACTTTTCAAGGAAGCAAAGACGAATGGAAAGCAATAGATAAAAAAGATTCGTGGGATAAATATGCAAATAACTTTACTATAGTTTGTACAGACGGAAAACTTGATAAAGATGATAATGATATAAATTAACTAAATTAATAAAAAGTGTTAAAAAAATATGACTACAATTTTGTAGTCATATTTTTGTATGTGTTTTAAGCAAATTAAAATATAATCTCAATAACTATATAATAAACTCAACAGCTTGTTCGCTACTAGTGCAACAAACTCTCAATTCAAAGTAAATTGTAAATAGTAATTTTATTACAATTTATCTTATTGCATTTATACTATCACTACTTGAGAATGTATTTTGCAATAACTAGTTAATACTATAATAGTTTTATTTAATTAGTCCACACTATAGTTTGTAAAGTAGTTTTGAATTAAGATAATAGGAGTACCTTTATCACCACTACCAGAAGTTA
>CAJTZR010000080.1 GCA_910584035.1 uncultured Christensenella sp.
ATTCTATGTAGTGGGAAATAGGAGGTTTTTGCTATGATAAAAAACATAAAAAGAGCGGGAATAATCTTTTTAGCGATAGCCATTATTTGTCTTATGGCTATTGGTTGTTTAGTAGCTAATTTAAATAACAATATAGCTAAAGATAGCGGTTTGTATAGTGAACAAAATGTTGAGTTAAAAGCAAATACTAGTGTAAGTAGTGCTGCACCCGATAATCAATATACTTATCATTTGACTTGTGATTGTGCTGTTGGCACACCTTGTGTATGTGGTAAAATGGCACAAATTTGGGAAGAGGGCGTAAAGTTTTCCGCACAGAACAATAAAAATGTAAGGATAATTTTGGATAAAGATTGGCTTGCAAAAGACGATAGCAAAAAGGTTACATCATTTGGTGGTAATGACGGAGATTATAATCCAGCTTTAAATTATACAGATGAAGCGTTTTTTAATGGACGTCTTTCTATACCAAAAGGTGCAACAATAAGTTTAGATTTAAATGGACATACAATAGACAGAAGATTGCAAGCATATGATGAAGAGGGTAATTTGACTGGTGATAAAGCAAGACAACAAGGTAATGTCATTGTAATTTTTGCAGGTACATTAAAGTTATATGATGCGTCATACGATGCTGAAATTGTGGAAGAGATTTACCAACAATATAAAGATGACAAAGAAGGTCTATATAATCAATTAAAAAATTTGGAATGTGGTAAGATTACTGGTGGTTCGTGTAGTGCTAGTTCAAGTGGTGGAGGTATTAATGTAAACCAGTTAGGCTCTAAATTTGAAATGTATGGTGGAATGGTAACTAAAAACTATGCTATTGATGGTGGCGGTATTGCTTGTATGATAAATACTTATTCTTATATTCACAATGGTATTGTTTTTGATAATTTATCTCAAAATGGCGGTGGTGGTATATATTCAGCAGAGGCTGGAAAAGTTGAAATTATGGGTGGTTTGGTAGCCTTTAATAGAACTTTGGCAACTTCTGCAACTCAAGGCGGAATTTTTGTTGAAAGTACATTGTCTACAACAATAACAAATACTTATGTTGCATATAATAGTTTTGCTGGAAATGGTGCGGGTATTAACATTGAGAGTAGCGGCGTTTCTTATATAAATAATATTGACATTATTTATAATAGTGCTGAGATTGGACATGGCGGTGGTCTAAGGTCAACTGCAAACTCAAAAATACGTTTTAGTGGTGCCAATGATATTTATGGTAACACTCATTTAGAGGGTAAACTTAACGATTTATTAATAACCGATTATAAGTATGGTAAACTTAATATTACTGAACCTTTATCTTTGAAAGAGGGCGGCAGTGGACAAAAAATTAAAGTTTTTAGGACAAAAACTATTGGAACATATAACTATAGTCCATTTGAGTCAATAACAATAGGCTATTCAAATAAAAATGGCGATATTGACCCGTCAACTATATTTGAAGCGGAAAATGGTCAAACAATATTGAAAGACGGTGAAGTTGCATTTGATTTTTCTGTTGACTCAGAATACGACTTTACTTATTTGGAAAATAATGAACGCAAGTATTATTATGAAAATGAAAAACTTTTTGGCTACAATGATGAGGAAATCGCTAATAAAGTTTTAGGGAAAATCTTGCCAAATACAAGTGTTCATGATTTTATCAAAAATATTGAATTGTTCAATTTTACAGATTTGAAATTGTTTAATAATAGCTGTCAAATTTATGGTGAGGGTGCGGATAGTAAATACCAAAGCTTGTTAAACAACGGCTATGAGTTAGCAGTTGGTACTGGTTGGAGAATAGAGTACACAAAAGAGGAAAATGTTACTCAAATTATTTATTTGTCCGTACTAGGCGACTTAACTGGTGACGGCAAAGTGAATAGTGCAGATGTCAATTATTTACGACAAGTAATAACTAATAATAGTTATGAAAATCTGTCTGTGGAACAAAAGCTAGCAGCACTAATAGTAAACAATGGAAAAATACCTACAAGGACAGACTCTCAAATTATTTGGGAAGTAATTTGTGGTAGAGTAGATATTGTTGAGTTTATTTAGTAAATAAACTATAAAACAAACAATATTATAACTGGCAAATTATAGTTCTAATAATGTAAAGTTTTAAGAATATGAAAAGATTTTTTTAATTTGTGGTTCTGTATCGGACTTTAGGTAGGCTTGCTCGAACTCTAACAAAAATGCGTTTACGCAAGCCAACCTAAATTCTTTTTTGTCTTGGTTAAGTTTGATTGTTAAAATATTAATTTTAATTTTTAATTTAAAAAGTTGTTTGTGCAACCTAGATTCCTTAGTACAATGTTAAAAGATTAATATTTTATATTTTGATTATTTATAATATATATTGATATGTTTAAATTAAAAAGACCTTAAACAAACAAGATACCAGTTGGTATCTTGTTGTTATTTAAATATTGATTTTAAATTACTTAATATTTTATTTGTAAACTTCTACTAATTTTTTGTATAAATTATATCTTTGCATTGCGGAATTATAGTTTTCTTCAAGTAAGCTATCATATTGTTCTGGGTTAGTTCGCTTTAAACTTGCAAATCTATTTTCACTTTGCAAAAATTCTTTGTAATTGCCTTTTGGTTCTTTTGAATCTAAAATAAATTTATTTGCGGTTAATGTTGGGTTAAAGCGTAGTAAATTCCAATATCCACATTCCACAGCGAGCTTTTGTTCAAGTACGCAGTTACTCATATTTATGCCGTGACTAATACAAGGTGAGTATGCAATTATCAATGACACGCCGTTGTAGGCTTCAGCCTCATTAAACACTTTTAAACATTGATTCATATTAGCACCTAATGCAACAGTGGCAACATATACATTTTGATAATTAATTGCCATAAGTGCTAAGTCTTTTTTAGATGTCTTTTTGCCATCCTCTGCAAATTTTGCCACAGCACCTATATTGGTAGCTTTACTTGCTTGACCGCCAGTGTTCGAGTAAACCTCTGTATCCAAAACCAGAATGTTTACATCAGCACCACTTGCTAAAATATGGTCAAGTCCACCATAACCAATATCATATGCCCAACCATCGCCACCAATTATCCAAATAGATTTTTTACTAATTGCGTCCTTATCTTTTTCAATATAAGATAGCAGTTCTTTGTGATAATTATCCTTACAATTATCCAACATATTTTGTATATTGTCATATAGCATTTTACTATGTTGTAATGTTAAGTTTTTATCGTCAAAAGTTTTTAGCCAATTAGTTAAAATTTCATTTTCATATCGATTTTCGACTAGTTTTTGTGCAATTAAACGCAAATTGTCTCTACGATTAAGTTCGCCTAATTTTAAACCAAAGCCAAACTCTGCATTATCCTCAAACAAACTATTTGCCCAAGCTGGACCAAAGCCGTCTTTAGTTTTTGTGAACGGGCAAGTAGGTGCACTACCACCATAAATTGAGGAGCAACCAGTAGCATTTGCAATAATCATATCCTCACCAAAAAGAGTAGTTGCAAGTTTTACATATGGTGTTTCGCCACAGCCAGCACAAGCACCAGAAAACTCAAATAATGGCTTGGCAAATTGACTACTTTTAATCTGTGTCTTATTAATAAATTCCGCTTTGTTTTGATAGTCTTGTGCAAATTCCCAGTTTTCTTTTTCCTCAATAGCTTTTTGAGATAAAGGTTTGTATTCAAGTGCTTTTGGAGTTGCAGGGCAGGTGTTTATACAACTACCACAACCAGTGCAGTCAAGCGGACTGATTTGCAGGCGGAATAGCATATCTTTTGGTATGTTTGAGTTTATTCTGTCAAAAGTATTTGGTACTGCTTGATTGTTGTCTGTCAAAATTGGGCGTATGCAAGCGTGTGGACAAGCCAATGCACATTGATTGCATTGTATACAATTTTCCTTTATCCAACTTGCAACAATAGTTGATATTCCACGCTTTTCATACCTTGTAGTGGCAGTAGGAACTACGCCGTCTGGTGAAAAACTGCTTACTTTTAAATAATCGCCTTTGCCAGCAAGTATAGGAGCTGCAAATTTGTCAAAGTATTTATCCCCAGAGGTTGCAATATTTTCTTTATTTGCCAAGTTCGACCATTCTTTTGGAATATCAACTTTAACAAGGTGTTCAGTTGCTTTTATTATGGCATCACAATTCATTTTTACAACTTTTTCACCTTTTTTGGCAAAAGTCTTTGTGGTATATTCAATCATTAACTTTTGTGCCATATCGTATGGTATAATATTTGCAAGTTTAAAAAAGCAAGCTTGCATAATAGTGTTTATCCTACCGCCTAAACCTAACTCCTTAGCTATGGAATAGGCGTTTATAATATAAAAGCTTATGTTGTTTTTGCTAAGATATACTTTGATTGAGTTAGGCAGAGTTTGCATTACCTCTTGTAAACTTTTGTCAGTGTTTAATAAAAATGTTCCTTTTTCCTTAATTGACTGAACAATTTCATATCTTCCTAAAAAACTTGGATTATGACACGCAACAAAGTCTGCTTTTTCAATTAGATAACTGCTTTTGATAGGTGAGTCACCAAATCGCAAATGCGAGGTAGTAAGTCCGCCCGACTTTTTACTATCATATGCAAAGTAGGCTTGAGCGAATTTGTCAGTATTGTCACCAATTATTTTTATGCTGTTTTTATTTGCACCAACTGTGCCGTCCGAACCTAAACCATAAAATTTGCAAGAAATACAATCGTTGGGCGAGGTGTCAAGATATTCTTTAACCGCTAGTGAATTGTTTGTTACATCATCTTCAATACCAATAGTAAAATGGTTTTTGCCATTTTCGTGCATATTGTCAAATACTGCCTTAACCATTGACGGAGTAAATTCTTTAGAACTTATTCCGTATCTGCCAGCAAATAGTTTTATATCTGTTTTGCCAGCCTCTTGTAGAGTTGTTAAGACATCAAGATATAACGGGTCGCCAGTAGCACCAGTTTCTTTTGTTCGGTCAAGTATAGTAATATATTTGCAACTATTAGGTATAAGGTGCAATAATTCCTCTTTTGGAAAAGGTCTGTAAAGCCTTATTTTTATAACGCCAACAGAGTCGCCGTTCTTATTTAAATATTCCGCCGTTTCAACAGCTGTATCACCACCGCTACCCATAATAACTACGATTTTCGTAGGGTTTTTGTGTCCAAAGTAGTCAACTAGCCCATATTTTCTGCCAGTAATTTGGTAAAGTTTATCCATATAAAAAGTTGTAATTGTGGGTAGCTTTTTATAAAAAATCTCTCTAGCTTCCATATTTTGAAAGTAGCAGTCTGGGTTTTGAGTAGTGCCTTTTGCTGTTGGATTTAGAGGTGATAGAGCTTTATTGCGAAAACTTACTATTGCGTCCCAATCTAAAATTTTGTTTATATCGTTATAATCGATATTGTAAATTTTTTGTATCTCGTGCGAAGTTCTAAACCCATCAAAAAAGTGCATAAATGGTATTGATGATTGTATGCTTGCAAGGTGTGCAACTAACGCCATATCCATACACTCTTGCACATTAGATGAGGCTAGCATTGCAAAGCCAGTCTGTCTTGCGGACATAACATCGGAATGGTCACCAAAAATGCTAAGTGCGTGAGTGGCTATTGTTCGAGCGGTTACGTGCATAACTGCTGGCAACATTTCTCCTGCCATTTTGTACATATTAGGTAACATAAGCAAAAGACCTTGTGAGGAGGTAAATGTAGTAGCAAGTGAGCCAGTTGATAATACTCCGTGCATAGCAGCACTTGCACCCGCTTCTGATTGTAATTCGTACATTTTGAGTGTGTTTCCAAAAATATTCTTAACACCTTTTAATCGCATACTATCGCAGTTTTCGGCCATCGGTGATGATGGAGTAATTGGATAAACTGTTGCCACTTCACTTAAATAATAAGCTATTTTAGCACAAGCCTCATTGCCGTCAATTGTTATCATTTTGCTCATAATATACCTCTTTATTGTTATAATTCTTTAATGCTAAATTTTGTGTTTTTTAGCTATATATTAAAGTTTAATTGTTTTTTATTCAAATTATTGCCTTTTGATAGGGCTTTATTCTAATAAAATAGGCTAATTTGTCGATAAAAATTGATATTTGGTATTGATTTTTTTAAAATTATGGTTTATAATAAACTTATAACTAAATATGGACAATTAATTGATAAAGAATAAAATGGGGATAAGTTATAGCATTATCAATCATTAGAAAGTGGAATATATCAATTTTGGCGATTTTGAAAAAAGGAATTTTGACTATGCCAAAAATTTGTATTATCGTAAGCTGTAGTCAAGCGACACGTAGTGGCATTTGACATCAGCAATTGTTAATTCAAACAAGAAGTGCTTGTGTAAGCAAGTTGTATTGCACTTGCAATACAAAATTTTAAGGTAACTTAAAATTTACTTCCTATAGTTTATATTATATATAATTGAAAAAAATTGATATAATTAAATAGTATCTAATAAGTTTGCATAAACTTTATAAGATAATGATTTGATTAACTTACATTAAAAAGTATAAATATAATTAAAATATCAAATAAAAATAGTAAAATAAAGTTGGGAGAAATTATGAGAGGAAGCGGAGTTTTACTTAATATTAGTTCTTTGCCTAGTGAGTTTGGTATTGGTGGTTTTGGGGAAGAAACTATCCGATTTGCGGAATTTTTAAAGAGTGGCGATTGTAAATGGTGGCAAGTTTTGCCTATGACTACTATTGGACTTGGTGACTCACCATATTCTGGTGTATCTGCTTTTGCTGGGAACTATTTGTACATTGACCCTATTATGTTAAGGGATAAAGGGTATATTACCTATGAGGAATGTGATAGCCTTAAATACTACGGCACTCCTTATGTGGTAGATTATGAGTTTTGTTATGCACAAAAACGGCGTGCAGTTCAAATGGCTTATAACCATATTGTAAATACCAATGCAGATTTGCTTTATTCTTATATTAATGAGCAACGTAGTTGGCTTATGGACTATGCCTTGTTTATGGCTCTAAAAGATTACCACGGTGGCAAGCCTTGGTTTGAGTGGGAAGAAGAGTATAAAACTCACGATTATTCTGCGGTTGGTAAGTTTATGAGTGAACATTCCCACGAGATTAATTATTATGTTTGCGAGCAATATCTTTTTGAAGAACAATGGTCGGAGCGTAAAAAACAAATTAATGATTTAAATATTGGTATTATTGGTGATATGCCAATATATGTATCTTATGATAGCGTAGACGTTTGGGCAAATCCTAAATATTTTGATTTGGATAAAGATTTTAAACCTAATAAAGTTGCAGGTGTTCCGCCAGACTATTTCTGTGCAGAGGGACAACTTTGGGGTAACCCTCTTTATAACTATGACAATATGCATAAAGATAACTTTAGTTGGTTTTGTGATAGAATAGAAAGAATGTTCAAACTTTATGACAAATTAAGAATTGACCATTTCCGTGCGTTTGATAGATATTGGGCAGTTGATTATGGTGCACCTAATGCCATTAACGGCAAATGGTGTAAGGGAGTTGGCAGAGAATTGTTTGCCATTATTCGTCACAAGTTCCCTAATGCGGATATCATTGCAGAGGATTTAGGCATAATTGATGACGGCGTTATTGACCTTAGAGAAAGAACTGGCTTCCCTGGTATGAGAGTTTTACAATTTGCTTTTGATAGCGAGGTTAGTCCGCATATGCCACATAATTATATTAGAAATAGTGTTGCATATACTGGAACTCACGATAATACAACTATTTATGGTTGGTTGGCTAGCCTTGGTGCAGATGCTCGTGCTAAATTGTATGACTATATTGGTGAGCATTGCGAACTTGAGGGGGGCGAAAATAGTAGATTAGTTTGGGCTTGTATACGTACAATGCTACTTAGTGTAGCAGATATTGTTATTATACCTTTCCAAGATTTAGCTGGTTGGGGTGACGATACAAGAATGAATATCCCTGGCAAAGCTTTTGGAAATTGGCGTCCACGTGTTACAAATGAGGCGATTGGTAGGATAAGAATTGATAGACTTAGACGTTATAACTATTTAAGTAATAGAAACTGAAAGAATAAGACTGATAACTTATAAATTTGTTTGTCTAAGTTCTTGATTTTATTAAGGCAAATTGGTATAATAGTTATATGATTATTTTTACTTATAGAAATTATAACGGCAATAGTAAGGCTTTGGCAGAAAAATGTTTAAAACAATTGTATGGTATGGATATTTATATATCATACTTTGGTGACGGCAAACCTTATGTCGTGGATGAAAATTTGTTTATATCTATATCTCATACTTATAAGGATATTGTAATTGCAATATCGGATAAAGCGGTTGGTGTGGATATTGAATATAAAAAGTCAAGACATTATCAAAGTATTGCTGATAATATGCTAAAAAAAGATATTATGGATATTGACGAATTTTATCGTGAATGGACTAAGCACGAAGCAGAGTTTAAGCACGGCGGTGATAATGGAACATTTGCTTATTTTGATGTTTTTGCAGATACTCAAATGACTGTGTATAGTGAGGACACAATTTATAAATTTATACCAATGGAAACTTTTATAAAATAATCGGAGGTTATTTATGATTATAGATGTAGTAAAAAATATTTTGGTTAATCAAATGGATATAGACGAGGCTTCAATTACAATGGAAACTCGTTTAAATGAGGATTTGAAATTTGACTCAATTGACAAGGCTGAACTTATCACATCATTGGAAGATGAGTTTAATGTAATGGTAGATTACGAACAAGTTTTACACGTAAACACAATTGAGGAAATTGTTGAGGAAATTAAAAAATACGTTAAAGAGTAATTTGCTTAAGCCAATTACTGCTTGAAAAATTAAAAAATAACTGATAAAAAAACAGCCTAAAATCAAAAATTTTAGGCTGTTTAGTTTTTTGTAAAGTCAAGATTTTGCAAAAAGTCGATTTTTTGAAAATACCCACCGAAAATCGGGGGTATTTTTTGTTAATTTGGCTAAATTGTGTAA
>CAJTZR010000081.1 GCA_910584035.1 uncultured Christensenella sp.
AAACTATTGATTGTGAAAATATTGATAATTTACGCACTTACGGAATAAACGCCGAGGTAGTTTTTTTACAAGGTCATACAGACGACCAAATGGGTTTATTGTTTGACAACGGAACTTTATTTTGCGCCGATGCGGCTATGAACGGTTTCCCGAGCAAACATAAAATCATTATTTTTGTTGAAAATCTAGACGATTACAAACACACTTGGGACAAGTTAATCGACAATAAAAAGATAAAAGCAATCTACCCCGCGCACGGTAAACCTTTTGATATTGCCTTATTAAATAAAAGCAGACCTTATCTTGATAAAATCGAATTACGGAACCTCAAAAAATAATTATGACCTCATACATTGTTTGCCCCGACTGTGGGTATAAATTATTTAAGGCTGGCGACGGCTCTACGATAGAAATTTATTGCCCGAAATGCAAATTAAAACTACTAATAGAAATCAAGGACAGCAAAACCATTATTCAAAAAATGCTATCAGATAAAACCTAACAACCGAATAAAACTTTATAGCAAATAAAGAATTGAGTGCACGAAAGTAAAACGACAAAAAACTTTCTGGAGCGGTAAATGGCACACTCAATTCTTTTTTTTACTTGATACCTCATAATACGCCTATACTATCGCAATGAAATATCGGGCAGTAATCGCACGCACGGTTACGGCTGGCATTTGTTAAAGGTGTTATGGCTCTCAATGAAAGAGTAAAACCCGACAAATTTTCAAGGCTGAATTAAGTCTGAAAGTTTGTCGGGCTTTTTTTATTTTCAAGAATTTTTATAAAAAACTTACCACAACGCCACCGCCGTGCTTATAAGTGAAGGCTTTCTATATGCAAATAATAATCTATAAATTTGTGGACGGAACGACAAACGCCGTCGAGGTTACGGAAGATATTTACTTGATACACTTGGAATTATTACAAAAAGAAAAACGTAATCATTGGAAAGAAACAAGGCGGCATACCTCGCTATACTACTTTACCGATATGGGAATAGATTATGAGGACAAGCGTATAGACATATTCGCGGAAATTGTGCGGAAAGAAGACGCCGAGCACGTACATAAAGCGTTGCTTACTCTATCGGACAAACGGCGCGATTTGGTGCGTAAATTCTATTTTGAGGAAATGCGTTACAGAGCGATAGCGGAACAAATCGGCGTATCGCATACCGCTATATCGCAACGTATGAAAACAATACGCAAACGCTTGCAAAAACAATTACGCGATTGCAGTATATAATATTACCCGTTCACCCCGTAACGTGTAACGCAAATTCAAGCGTTATGCCGACGGGGTGGACATAGTATTACCTTAGTCCACCCTGTAACACTGTAACACTTTTAGGGGCAAATGTGGCGATATGCGGGCGGCTATCGCCGCCCGCAGTGGCAATAAGTTACTATTACCTTATTGGCACTACGGAACACGGAACAAAAAAGTAAGCCCGCTGTGGGTGGGTTTGGGTTGGGTTATCCAAAATATAAGGAGTATCAAATATGGAAAAGACAATACCGCTCGGAATAACAATTATCTATTTTAACGACCAAAGCAAAAACATATACGCCGAACTGCCGCCCGATAAGGAGCAAGCAAAAAGGCTGTCAAAGCGTATTTATAAGGACGCTATGACAGCCCTTACAACCGAACGGGCAAGCCGTGAGCGGTTAGCCCCTTGCGACTAACTGTTTGCCATACAGCGGGTAGTCTGACAGCGGCAAATCTACGGCGCAATAAAATTCCCGTCTGTTTATCTTATATATTACGGTGTGCGTTTTTGTCGCTTTCAGTTCCACCATATAAAATCTAACCCGAACCATAATTAATATTTTGGTTTGGGTATTTTAATAAAATTACTGCTTTTTTATTAGTTTTTGAATTAAAATTACTTTACAAAAATTTAATGTGGGGCATTATGATTTCTTTACGCAACTTTACTTGTGAAGATATTGCAATTTTGCAAAATAATGGTTATGATAAATATTCATTCAATCAAATTTGCGATTTGGTAGATAAATGGCAAACCGATAAAACTTTTGATAACTTGTATTTTGAAATGTTTGCAATTGTACTTAATGATGAAATCGTTGGTAGTGCTTCATTATACCAACGCTCAAATTCAATAATCAGTTGCGGAATTGAAATATATACCAATTATCAACGAAAAGGATATGCATCAATCGCATATAGTCAATTGCTTTCAATTGCAAAGGAAAAAGGTTATTCAATCGCAGTTGCACAAGTTCTTGTAGACAATATAGCAAGTATCGCACTTAATAAAAAACTTGGTTTTGAGTGCGATAATTATGAATATATAAATAAAAAAGGAAATAAGATATATTACTTTATTAAAACTTTATAATTAAAATTTGGTTTTGCCTACTACTCTACTAATTATTTATAAAATAACATATTGAAAAGTCTGTTACATTGTAACGGACTTTTGTATATTTATAAACGTTAATAATATTTTTAGTTCAAATTAAACATATAAACAATTGTTTTAAACAAGTGCCGAGTAACCTTTGTAGATTAATATAAAACAATATATTTTTTTCTAAATTTTAAATAAATATGTTAACTATAAATATGTTTTTTATATCTTTTTTAATATTGTTATTGGCTTTTAAATCAAATTATTGCAAAAAATGCTTAATTATGCTATAATAAATAAGTAAATTAAATAATAAACTACGCAAATTTTATTTGTGCTTTATTTATTCTTGGGGGGAGCTATGAAAATTGGAGAGGTTTGTTTATTAACAAATGATGTTATTCGTTTGGCAAATTTTTATAAAACGCTATTTAACATTGATAATCAATGCAATGATGAGGTTCACCAATTTATTATATCTGAACAAACGACACTCACTATATATAATGACGGAAGATTACGACAAAACAACTTTCAAAACATTTGTTTAGCATTTACTGTAAATGACGTAGATATTGAATTTGAAAGGTTGCAAGCACTTGGTGTTGAGATTGTCTCACCTCCAATAGTACGACCTTGGGGCAATAAAAATATGAGTTTTTTAGACCCTGATAAAAATTTGATTGTTTTTAGAAGTTTCCCTAAACAATAAATTATAATATTTAGTTACAATTCCCTAAACATATTATCCGCACACTATTATGTGAGCGTTTTTAATATTACCACT
This sequence comes from uncultured Christensenella sp., assembly GCA_910584035.1. Taxonomy (GTDB): domain Bacteria; phylum Bacillota; class Clostridia; order Christensenellales; family UBA3700; genus MGBC100798. Next base: position 3,173 of record CAJTZR010000081.1, read on the forward strand.
TACCTAAACTGCTTTTTGACTTAGGTTTTGTATTAATTATTGACAACGTAAAAGCAATATGATATACTGAATATGCTAAACTAACTTAATATATTACAATGTGAGATATTATTATTTTTAATAATATTCTTGTGCGATTTATAACACATTTTGAATTTGACAAAAATGCAAATTCCACCTGTGTTATAAGTTGTGCATATCACGTTTTACTTTGGTATCTCACTATATATTTGGTTAGTTTAGCGACAATCGGAGTTTGCGTTTTTTGTGCGTTGACTTCGGTTGACGCACTTTTTGTTTTATGGAGGAAATTTAGTATGTCTAGCAATGCTTTTTGGTACATTGTAATAGCCATTTTATTGGGTATTGGAATCATTTTTATAATTAGGAAAATGTTTAAGAAAAAAGCTGAAAATGAACAATATTACAAAAGACAAGAAGAAATCAGATTAAAAGAAGAATACGATAAAAAAATAAGTGCTAAAGAAAAAAATCGCAAACAAGAAGAATTACCAATTATTATAAATGAAGCAAATAGCATTATTGATAAATATGAAAAACATATTTCTAATGGACAGGACAAATATCAAATTGGACGTTCATTGTATGAAATTAAAAGCAATTACAACGAAAAATTTAAAAGTTATATGTACTTAGACACTCTTGAAATAGATAGGCAAAAAGTTGCGAAATTTGACCAACGAATTCTTGCGATATGTGATACTGATATTTTAATTGAAAGAGGATTTAAAGATTATGAAAAAGAACAAAAACAACAAGAACAGCAATTATCAATAATGAGAGAAAAAAAGCAAAAAGAAGTTATTCAAACTAAAAAAGAAGAATTGATAACAAAAACATTCCAAGCTATGTCTAAAGAATTAGTGGAAATAAAGGTCAACCAGTTTATTAGCAAGCAAGTAAATTATGTCTTGATTTTTAAAGCTCCTATTGAACGAATTTATAAATCATCCCCTCAAATGTACACCACTACAATTACTATGAAAAAAATCAAATAATAGAAATTTACTACAAAAATAAACCTATTAAAAGGGAGAATATAAATGATTCAACACGTACACAATTATCATATTTATGACTTATTTAAGGCTGATGCAAATTGGTATTATAAAATTCCAAAATATCAAAGAGCATACACTTGGAATCAATATAATTGGAAAGCATTATATGATGACTTAATGGAAAACGGCAAAGAGTATTTTATTGGTTCAATGATTTGCATAAATACTGCTTATGATGCTATTGATTATCAACAATTGGAAGTTGTTGACGGACAACAAAGATTAACAACTATTACATTGTTTTTGGCAGCTATTTATAGCAAGTTACAACAATGGGAGAACATTGTTAAAAATGACGAAGATTCCTATGACGATTATAGAGAATTGAAAAAATTACTTTTGTGCAAAGGTTCAAAAGATAATGGTTTAATGTTAGTGCCACAAATTGAAAATAATAATAGTACTGATTATGCTTATGTTATGTCTACCTTAGGACTGACAAAAGGCAAAAAAGAGAAAAATTTTGGCAACAGAAAAATAGCAAAATGCTATAAATATTTTTGCGACCGACTTGATAATGAAATATTCAATCTTTCACAAAATGATGCTATAATAAAAATACGTAACATTTATTCTATAATCAAAAGTGCCGTTGTTGTAAAAATAGAGGTTTCTAATAGTTCAGAAGCTTATATGCTATTTGAATCATTAAATAATAGAGGTGCTAGTTTAACACCAATAGAGCTTATGAAAAACACTATTCTTGCAAGAGCTGAACAAAACGGCTTATCTACTGACGATTGTTACGACAAATGGCAAGAGTTATTGGAAAATATTTCTGATGACTACGCTACACAAGAAAGATTTTTCCGTCATTACTATAACGCATATAAAAACAAAATCAATGCTCTATTTCGCAAAGACAATGAAAAGAAAAAAGATATTTTAGGCAATGTAGCAACCAAATCTAATTTGTTAAACATTTACGAAGCACTTATTAAACGTAATCTTTCAGATTTTCTTAATGAAATAACTCAATGTGGTAAAGTATATTCAATGTTTTTATTGCTAAACGATGAGGATACTCGATTTAAGACAGAACTTACAAGTCTTTATCGTGTACAAGGTACGCCATCATATCTGCTATTGCTCTACTTAGTACGTGAACAAGTTAACTTACAATTAGATAATACTACCATTGAAAAAATTATCAAGCTAATGACTACCTTTTTTGTAAGAAGGAATTTAACAGATATACCAAACACTCAAGACGTAACAAGAATTTTTATGAATATCATTAGCGATATAGAGGATAACGCCTTAAAAGGAGTTAATATATATAATCAAATTTATAATGTTTTACAATCAAAATCTGCTACTGACGATTTGTTTAAGGAAAAACTTAGTGGTGATATTTATGAGGACAATGTTGGCATTACAAGATTTTTATTGTGCGAATTAGCCGAAAGTTATATGACAACTGAAACATTCAAAGATTTATGGGCACAAGTTGAACAAGGTAATAATGGTAAAAAGGTTTACGAGTGGACAATAGAACATATTTTCCCAGAGGGTGAACGAATACCTAACGAATGGGTGGATATGATTGCAAATGGCGATAGAGAACTTGCACAAGATTATCGTGATAAATATGTTCACAAACTTGGCAATTTAACTTTAACGGGCTATAATAGCAAATTAAGCAATATGTCTTTTATTAGGAAAAGAGATAGACAAAATGATAAAAATAAATATTTAGGTTATAAAAATGGGCTAGGCTTAAATGCTGAAATTGCTCAAAAAGATAGTTGGACTATTGAGGATATTACAACTAGAACTGAAAAGCTAGTTAACGAACTGCTTGAAAAATACAAATTATAGCTTATTTTAGGCTTTCAATATAACATAATTAATATTAAAGTTGGATAGGTTAACATATGGAAAATGGTCTTTATCACTATGATGTTTTTTGGGAAATTGAATTACAAAAACAAATAAATTCAATATTAAATTCAAATCTACCATTAAAATTTAGTTGTCACGCACTTGAAAACAAATTAAAACGAAAAATATCGACTAGTAATATAACATTAGACTATCTAAAAAGTGGTTTTTGTTTTGAAGCGGAAGTTAATACAAACAAGGTAGTTAAATTTGCTATAAGAAATGACTACAACAATGCTTTTGATATATCCTCAGTTTGGATAATCAATAGTGATTGTTTATTTTGTAAAACAATTTGGCTAAATAACAGAAATGATAAACACTCCACTCTTGACAAAAATAAATATGTAACATATAAAAATAAGTCTGAACATCTTTCTGTTAATATAGGATATTTAATTAATAAGAACAATAATTAAGTATAATTTATATTATAATTTTTTCCTTAACAATTATTACAATCCAGCATTAACGTCACAATCTACAATTAATACCGATTTTTGAATAGTTTTTTATTTTTATTATTAAAATCACATTAAATATTAAACTAGTTATTTTTTAACTAGTTTTTTTATTTTATCAAAAAGTTTTTCACATAGTAAAACGAAAAGCTTTATTTGTTAAATACATAATATTATTGCTTATTGTTAATTTTATGTGCATAAATGCAAATTATTATAGCTAGACTTTGCCACTCAATACTGCTATAATTAATATAGATATACTTGGAGGACAATATGAATTTAGGAAACAACTTATTTAATGCAAGAAAGAAACGCGGACTTTCTCAAGAAGAAGTAGCAGAAAAATTAGGCGTAACTAGACAAACAATTTCAAAATGGGAAACTGACGAAACACTACCCGATATTCAGCAAGCAAAAAGAATGGCAGTTTTATATAATCTATCTTTAGACGACTTGATTACTTTTGATATGAACGTAAAAGAATTGGAAGAAATAATTGAAAAAACAAGTGAGGAACTGCAAAACAAAGTAGACTGGACAAAAGTATGGAGTAAAAAATATCCTATCCTCGCCACTTACCAAAAAGAGGTAGACATTGAATTATATGCAAAAGAATTGCATAGATTGCTCTACGATTTGGAAAAGCGTTATGGATATTCAAGACTTGATAGTCTTTTAGTTTTGAAAGACATTTTAGCACATACTTGGAATAAAACTACAAAAAATAATTAAAATTACTACTCTGCTATTAATTTTTAATAATTAAATCTTTATATATTTTTTACAAGGAAAGTCCTTAAACTATTGACATTTAAAAAATTGTGCTATATAATAAATATGGTTTGAACATTGTTCAAAAGAGGTTTTTTAGATGGAAATTAAAGATAAAATTATAAATGTAACCATTGATTTAATTAAAAAATCTAATGGTGAAATTGAAAAAATTACTATTAGGGAAATTGCAAAAAAAGCAAATATAGGCATTGGACTTATTAACTATCATTTTGAAAGCAAGAAAAACTTAATTGATATTTGTGTACAGCAAATTATCAGCGATGTTATAGCTCAAACAAAAATTAATATTGAACAATTAACTCCTATGGAAAAATTAAAATATTCAGTAAAAATACCTATTGATTTTATTATGGATAATCCAGCAATAGCAAAAATTTCAATTTTAAGCGACCTAATGAATGGGAAACCAAACGATAATACTTTCAAAACATTGCTGAAATATTATTTTTACGCAAGTAATTTAGAACAAACCGAAGATACATTTTTCAAAGTTACATTGCTGATACACGGATTACAAGGCATATTTTTGCGTTGTGAACTATATAAAGACAAATTTGATTTTACAAACAAACAACAAAGGGATAAACTAATTGATAGTTTGGTTGAAAAAATCTTTGGAGTAGAAAATGAATAAAAAAATTGGTTTTATATCCTCTATCATTATAACTTGTATGGTAGCTATTTTCTTAATTTGTTTAATTGTTTCTTTAATAATTAAAAATGCTTTTACTGAAAATCTAAGTTTTGGAGTCTGCACTATTCTATCTTGGGCTTGGGTTGCTGTAACTTGCGTATATTCGTGTTATGTAAAAAAGGAACACTCTGCTACTGCAAAAATAGCTATTGCGACCGCAATAATTTATTCAACGCTTGTTAGCATTGTATATTTCACTCAATTAACAACAGTTTTATATAAAAGTGTTGACGAAAAAATATTACAAGCATTTTCATTTACAGTTGCTGGAAGCTGGTTGTTTAATATTGATTTATTAGGTTATGGTTTATTATCTATTTCTACTTTCTTTGTTGGACTACCATTACAGCCACAAAATAAAATTGATAAAGCATTAAAGTTACTTTTAATGCTTCACGGAATGTTTTTTGTTTGTATGTTTGTGCCAATTTTGCCTTTGCCATCAACCAATCAAGGGATTGGCGGAACAATAGCATTAATTTGCTGGTGCTTATTCTTTTTACCAATTTGTATTCTATCCACATTACACTTTAAAAACTTAAAAAATGTTGAAAACTTGAATACAAACCAATAATACACTGCTTTTATGCAAACAATCAATATAATTCTGCAAATATTTATGCTAACTTTACAATGTTGCACAAAAGTTACTTATAAGCTTATAAAATTAAAATTCTTATATTTTAAAAATATTTATACTAAATAAACAAGGAACTCTATGCCGACTAAAGTCAAAATAAAAATCAAAGATAATGAAAATTTACGCAAGCAATTAGATTCGGAATATGAAAAACATACACAAATTGAATTGTGCAAATACTCTATTTTATTA
>CAJTZR010000082.1 GCA_910584035.1 uncultured Christensenella sp.
ATAATATGTACATAGATATATGTATTTTATGTACCACCATTTTACACATTTTAGCTAATTTACACAAAAATACCCCCGATTTTCGGTGGGTATTTTCAAAAATTCGACTATTTGCAAAATGACGACTTTACAAAAAACTAAACAAGGCAAAATTTTTCATTTTGCCTTGATGTTTTAAATATTCATTTATTAAATTTTCAAGCCAGTTAGTGGCTTAATTTATTGTGTTAAAAGTTAAAAAACTTTTCCACCCCATAATAAAAATTGTTTTTGCTAAAAATTGTTTTTGCTAAACTTAATTTAATTAAATATACAAAATGCAAAAATAGCTTTATCATAACTTTCCAACTTGTATAAATTACACCTAATATATATAATAAAAGATAAATCTAAAAATCTTTGCTTTATCTTGCTAAATATTTTAAAAACATCACTTAGTTACATCAATATATTTAACATTACTTTTACTCAAATTAAACAACTTATTATTGGATATATAAATGCTTTTGAAATATAAAATTACAATTATTTCACTAACCTATTTTTCTACTGCTTTTTTTATTAATTCAAAAACATCATCTGTAATTACGTGTTCTATCCTACACGCATTTTCCTCCGCACTGCTTTCATTTGCACCAAGTTTTATTAATGCTTTCATAAGCACATTGTGACGCTCAAAAATACTCTCTGCCTTTTGCTGACCTATTGGAGTCAATGTAATCTCACCATTTGCTTTGATTACTATATATCCCTTTTTTGCAAGCAAATTTACCGCCCTTGATACGCTAGATTTTGCATAACAAAGTTCTTCCACTATATCTACAGACCTAACTACACTTTTTTTGTTTTTTAAACTCAAAATTGTTTCCAAATACATCTCTTCAGATTCATAAGTTTTCATAAGTTCCTCCGTAATTATTTGTTTACAAAATCATTTATATAATCAACAAATTAAATTATTATAAAGGTTATTACAATTTTATTTTAACATACTGGCAAAAAAAATGCAATATTAAAATTTAAAAAGTATAGCAAAAAGCACGCTATTGCGTGCTTTTTTGTTTGTTATCAAATTATGTATTAAGATTTTATCAATTAAAGAAAGTTCCTCTAGCTTGCTCTTTAATCTCTTTAGTTGTGATAAATGGAATTTTAGTAGTATAACCATTTTTAGCAGCAACGATTTGTTTTGTTGGCCATTTGAATATTTCAGAATTCCATTTATTAATTAAATCATTATAAGTTTCTCTTGCAGCAGTAACTTCTCTTTGTAAATAGCTATTTTGGTTCATAGCCTCTGCAATGTTTTCGTGAGCTCTAAGCTCTGGATAATTTTCCATAGCAAAGTGCAAGTTAGCAGCTAAACCATCTACTTGTTGAGAGATTGCATTACGTTGCTCACCAGTTTCAGGATGAACACCTGCACGTAAACCAGCGATTGCTGTAAAAGTTTCCTTATCCAAATCAATTGATTTGTTAACAAGTTGAGCACAATTTTGTAGTACAACAACCCTTTGTTCCAAATAGTTATCAATTGTAGATGCTTGCTTATTGATTTGTTGCTCAATACGTTTCAAAGCGTTGTCAGCATTTTTCTTCATAATCAAGAATACAACACCTGGAATGATTGCCAAAACCCAAAGCATAATCTCAAAAATCTTTGAACCTACGCCAACTTTTGGTGAAATTTGTTTTGCAATAACATTAACATCTTTACCTTGGTCCATTGGTTCATAATTCATTTCGTCTAAATCATTTGCCATAAATTTACCTCCTAAGTAAAATCATAATTATTTATTTTTTTATTTTAATTGCATACAGCTTTAAAAAGCCTTAGCAATAAATAACGTAATACATTTGATATTTATTAACTTTCTTTTTTATTTAACATTTCGTTTGCGGCATTTACAAACCTTTTTCTCAATTCCTCAAGCGGATTAGTTTCTTTATCCTTAAGCAGTTCATTAATTTTATTAGCAAGTGCAACCTTATGCTCAACTTGAGGGACAACAATTATTACACCACAACACTCTGCGATTGCAGCTGACCTAGCAGTGTCTGAAGCTGTATCATAATTTTTAAGCAAAGACATTAGCTCTGCATATTTGCTTTGACTCAAGCCATTTGCATCAAAAATTAAAGCTTCAGTAGTACCAGATACTGGTATATACTCATCCCAATGCACTGGAACAGAATACATCCTGCCATTCCCCGCAACTCGTGGTACTAAATCTACCCTTGCTATAGTTGAATAAGCATAAGAGTAAATAACGATATTATCGACTAGTCCCATACTAGGCATATATTTAACTTTATGTATACAAGCAGTTGAACTACCCTTTGGTGCAACATATTCTCTTGGCAAGATATTTGCCATCATTTCAGCCTCACGTGCTGCAATATTGGTTTCCGCACTCAAGTCAATCGCCATATCGTTTGGTTTGTATTGTTGATAAAGTGGAATACATAGCAATGGTGCTAACATAAAGTACATATTTTTGAAAAACTCTTTATTATAGTTAGTAAACAAATCTCTTGCTATATCAACACTATATGACTCAAAGTTCCTACCCGCAAGCATATTCCAAGTATCGCCGTGATGTGATAGAATTGTATTAAGCTTGCCTTTCTTTACAAAATAGAAATCGTCATCATAAGGTGAATCTTTGATTAAATCAATCATATTCCTTTGTGCCAAAGGTGTGAACAATAACCTAAATTGGTTTTCATTATCTCTATCAAAAGCACCAAACAAAATATCAAATTCCGTATCAGACATAGCAACAAATGAACCATCGCCGTGCTTAAAGTCTTTCTCTGCGATTTTAGAAAGCTTTTTCTCTCCACGCTTAACCATTCTTTCAATCTGCTTATCGTCTTTGCCTTTAGCCTGTGGTTTTCTTGTAAAGTTAAGGTTTGGTGCAGACTCATTACCATAAACAAGGAATGTTTCATTGCCATAATAAGGACAAGGCTTAGTAACTGTAGCTACCAATGTTTGAGTACGAGTAGTTGTATAAGTCTTTCCGTTTGAGTCACGTCTTGTTTCAGTCCAAGATACAACTAAAAAGCCCTCATAAGTCTTAGTACCCATCTCAACATCAAATTCCCTTGAGATAACAAAAGGGTTATCCGCAATAGTACCAACTATCATATTAACTGTTGAACTATCATTATCAGAGAAATATGGCAACTTGAAATACCTATTCAAATATACCTCGTGCAACACAGAATAATATCTGTCAAGTTGAATAACTGTATCCAATGAGTTAACCATTTTGTTTGTAATATCGCCATCAAAAAGCTTATTCAACGCTTCCATTTGTTCCCACGCTTCATTTAAAATGCTATCAGCATTTTGCTTTAGCAACTGAACAGACGCTCGCAAAGCTTTAATCTTTTTATTAATTACAAGACATATTGGCAAAATACTACACAACATTACTATTGGACCGCTAACTAATGTCAAAATACTCGCTAGCAATGATGAACCATTACTAATAGCAGTATACAACATTAAGCCACCAACAACAATAGCAAGACCGCCAACAACGCTCAAAAATATTAAAAAGCTTTTTAAGCCACGTTGAGTGCTTAGTTTTTTACGCTCTGCTCTAAGTTCCTTGTCTGCGTGATTATATCTTTCAACTGTCTCCCGATTTTGTTCCACATTAATTTGACTCATCTTAACCAATTCGTCAAATGCACTATCTATCAAACTATCAAATCTTTCTTGATATTGTTTGTATTCCTTCATCGGTTCTAAAATTTCTTTCACAATTCGCCTCACATAGTAAAATTAAAAGTTAATTAATTTTATACCTTATATATATTTTAGCAAAAACTTTAAGTTTTGTCAATCATTGCTGATTAAATTCAATCTCTTACTTGTATAGTTCGCTTTTTCTCGACTCGCTAAACCATTCTTTCAATCTAATGCCACCCTTGCCTTATAGCCTCTGTCTTTAACTCTATCAAAATCACCAAACAAATATTAAATTCTTTATTAAAACATACAAGTATAATTATGTACAAATTACAACAAAACAAATAAACCAAGGATTATAATCAACTTTGGTATTCTCAAATGCGTATTTACCATTCAACAAAAAGCTCCAAACTTTTCTTTCCATTCTACAGAAGCAACAATATCAAATGTATCATTTTACCTATAATCTAAAGTGCTAATCCTCTACCATTTTTATCTTTTAAATTTGTTTTAATACCGATTTTCTTAGACTATTTTTTATATTTTTGTTATTCTCATACCAAATTAAACTTAATCAAAGCACAATTAAAATGAATAAAATTTTTACATTAACTAAAATTTGATTTCAAAAATATTGTCTACTTATTTTTAGATTTTTTATAAAAATTGTATAAAATTCTCTAAAACTAAACAAACACTACAAACAAGATAATTCAAGCATTATTTTTATATTATACTCTCAACAATTTAAACAAAACAATAAAACAAGATATATACTTAATATATTACTTTATAGCATAAAAAAGAATGATACGCTAGTACCATTCTTTTGTTTTGCAAATTATTTCATTTATCAACCAAAACTAATTGACATAGAAGAAGCTGTTGCTTTGCACTCGGTTACATTTTCAACCAAAGTTTTTTGAACGTATATAAAATCAATATAAGTGTAAGTCAACAAACTTTCAGTATATGTTCTATTATACTTAACAGTTAAAGTACTATCTTTTATAGTAACTTTCTTAATTTCATAACTTTCGTTTTGATAAGCACCGTGCTCAATTGCAATCATATTGTACTCTTCAAAAAATGCCGCATTTAAACTTGGTCTACCATCTTCATCATCTTCACTATCTGCAACTGTAGCTGGCTCAATTATATTCAATGTTGCAGCATACTCATAAAAATCATCATAAGTAGTGAACATAGAAACAACAAAATGTCCTGCATCATATTTATCACCAGTGCCATATTCTACTCTACCATATGTACTAAACTCAATTGGGTCACCTGTATTACAACCCACTAAACATACCATTAATACTGCTACTAAAACTATAATGGCAACAATACTTAATCTCTTTTTCATCATTAACCTCTCTTTTAGTAAGATAATATTATATCGCTATTATATCAAACTATAATTTTTTTGTCAACTTTTATTTGTTGATAATTTAATGCCAAAAAATACTAATAACCAATAGTAATCTTATTATATGCAACAAATAAACTTCTTGTTATCTATTTCTGTCAAATAACTCGTCTAATGATATATCATAAAAATCAGCAAGCAATATCAATGTTTCGTAATCTGGTCGTACTGCTCCCGTTTCATATCGTGTATAGTTAACTCTGCTTAAATGCAACTTTTCCGCCAATTGCTGTTGTGTCAACCCTTCCAATAACCTCAATTGCTTTAGTTTTTTATTAATTTCCATAAATTCACCTCTTTCCCTTGACAATGTACACTATTTGTACTACAATGTTTTTATAATGTACATATTTTGTACATTATATTCGTAAAATTCATTAAAAATTACAAATTAGAAAAAGTTTAAAGGAGAATACAAATGATAAATTCAAACAAAAAATATGCAATTGATTTAGGAGGAATGCCATTCACTCTAAGTAATTGCACAAGGAATCAATATAGATTAATCGCCCACTTATCTCAAGATGTTGATATTAACGCATTGCAAACAGCAGTTAATTTAGTTTTACCAAGGTTTCCAATGTACACGATTACCATTAACAAAAAATGGAACTCATTACGTGAACTAGAAGTTATAAATACAAATATCAAAGTAACAAAATATCAAAACAAATTTCAACCATTTAATATAAAATCAACCGAACCGCTTTTCCGCATTATGTATGGTGACAAATTTATATGTATAGAAATGTTTCACTCTCTTACAGATGCAAATGGTTGCCTAACCTTTTTAAACAGCATATTAGCTTGTTATTATGAAGTCTTAGGACAACAAGTGGATAAGTCAAACATTATAAGTTTAAATAGCGAATGTAAAGAAAGTGAATTTGAAGACAGCTTTTTTAAATATGCGGAAAAGACTAAAGCTAAAATTAACCCTGCCAAAAGTCTATTTTCAAAAAGTTTTCGCAATAAGTGCAAAGTTTTGCCAGATAGACAAGGCGTTGTAATTACATATAGCCTAAATGTAGACGAATTAAAGAAAGTTGCCAAACAATACAATGCAACCTTGCACGAATATTTGACAACCATTTTGTGTTTAGCGGTAAACCGCCTTAAAACTGAATGCAATGGTAAAAAATGTGTACGTATTCAAATGCCAATAAATTTGCGTAAGAGATACCCTAGCGAAAGCTTACGCAATTTTGTAGCGACAACTCAATTTGACACAAAAAATACTGACAAACAAACTATATTAAATGAATTTAAGGAATACTTAAAACTTGCTACTTGCGACAATGAGCTTAAAGCATTTATGCAAAGTGCTGTATCACTGATGCACGGCGTTTTACGTTTTTTACCACGTTTTATTGGTGATTTTATGTTAAAGACAGGCGACAAAATTTTAGGTGAAAAAGCAAACAGCACTGCTTTCAGCAATATTGGTGTAGTAAACACTAATTTACATATTAACGGAGTTGAGTCTTATGAGTTTATTGAGGGTACACCTCTCTACATATCAAATTTGACCTCTGCAATTTCATTTAACAATGTTTGCAATTTCACTTTTTCCAAAAATACTCAAGACGAAAAGTTTGAACATTACTTTTTAGAGGAATTAAAAAAAGATAACATTATCCCTCAAAACGTTATGATAAAATAATTATTTTATATATATTTAAAAAACTTATTGTAAACAACTTTAAATGTAAAAACACAATCTACAACTTTTTATCCAAACATTGAATTAAATTAAAGATAATTTAAGTAAATATATTAAAAACTATTAAACACATTAAAATTCATATAATTAGCAAATTTAATTATTAAACATTAAATTTAAAGTAGCATATTTAAATCTATAAATATTTAAATATTTGTTGTTTTATATTATAAAAATTACTAATCATAAATGCATTAATGTCAAACTTGTTTTAATATACTACACTAAATATAAAAAATAAGTGGACACTTAAAGTAAAACAACTTATAATTTATTATTAATTACATTTTTGACATTACACTCTTCATAATATACACCTTGTAATGCTATATCTTTATTAGCAACATTAACAACAAGTTATATAATAGTAAAATTAAACAGACGAGCTATAACTCGTCTGTTTATTATTTGGTATGCCCGAAGAGACTCGAACTCTTAACGAGAGCGTCGGAGGCTCTTGTTTTATCCAGTTAGACTACGGACATAAAATATTTAACAATTTATTACCAATGTTTTACTCAATTTCTTTGTGACTTCAGCAACTATTGGAGAATTTCCATTTATCATTATTAAAATAAATAAACCTACCACCAAATGTATTTAGTCAAACTTTAATAGAACATTGTTAATACAAATAAAATCTAATATAAATTTATCAAAATTTACTATTCCAATTAGTTTTCATTTTTAGATAGCAATCAATATTATTTTTCATATCATACACATTATAATATATCTTTATTATTATGTCAATATAATAAGCTGTCCACTATTTAAAATAAATTATCCTTGTAATACAGCCAAACTATTCTAAAAATAAAAGCTTAACTTTTAGTCTTATAATTATTTAATCTCATAACTAATTAATTGATTATCAATTTTTTAATTATTTAAATTTTAATTTATTATAACATTTATTTCTTTATTTGCATACTATTTATTAGGGATATAAATTTTCTTTTATTTTCTCTTATGCGACCTTCATAATTTAAAAAACTTCTCTTAATCAAACATTACAAAAGCTAGACTAAAACTAAATACTTCAACAAATCGCTTCTTTTATTTTTTACGCTACATATTATACCGAACTATAGCTATTAACTAAGTTTTGGATAATATGTAGTATTTTTTCCAAATTAATTTCAATACAATATAAAAGTTTATCCCCTTATTAAAAGTCTAAACACTCTAAATATCTTAGAGTGTTTAGTTTTATTATTTTACAAATTATTATATCTGCTCAACAGATACGAATAATTAACCTATTTATTACTTTATTCTATTTAACAAAATAACTTTTTCACATTAACATTTACATTAAAACATTACGAAAATCGGTATTATTTTAAATAAAGTCAGCAATATCTATCTTACCACAAACTACATTCCATAGTATTTCTGCATCTGCATTGTTTGGTGTTTTGCCATTGTTTATTATTAAACTGCTTAGCTTTACTACCTCACTCGAATTAGCATATACATCACTATTGTTCACCATTTGTCTTAAGCGATTTACGTCTGCTGAGTTTACCTTACCATCTCCAGTCAAGTCTCCTAATACTGATAGGTAGATTGTCTCCTCTTCATCATTTAATGTTGTATATTTTATATACCAACCTGTTCCAACTGCTAGTTCTGTTCCATTATCTATATTTGCAGTATAGAATGTCTTTGCGTTCTCACCATATACTATTTCGTTTGCACCATTGTAAATTTGTATTTGTGACATATCACTAAACACCAAATTATTTAATAATGTTTGTATACTTGTATTTGGTGCGATATTACCTAATACAAAGTTTGTATACTCGCTATCATTATCTCCGTGGATAAGTTCTTTTTCCTTATATGATACTCTCTTATTGTTTTGTAGTATCATAAAGTCATATCCACTTTCTGCACTAGCTCTAACTACCG
>CAJTZR010000083.1 GCA_910584035.1 uncultured Christensenella sp.
GTAAGTTTTGTCTGTTGAGTTATATCCTTAAATTTAATTACAGCGTCCTCAACTAATGGAACGCCTAACTTTTCGGCAATTGGTCTTGCAAGTAGTGCAGATTGGTTGTAACCTCTTTCCTTTTGTCTTTTATCTGAAATAGGTACTGGTACAACTACATCAACGCACAAATCGCTTTCCTCAATTTTATCATACATCATTTGAGCAAGATATTTTGCGACCCATTTACCATTATAAAATTTTAATTTTAGTACTAACTTTTTTAAATCGTTTTCATATACAAAACAACTACGAGCAAAATCAAAATACCTCTTATTGTTTTGACATCTCAAGCATAGCATTGCTTCATTATCCATTGGAATGCCACAAGTAATACAATGCCTTTCAAACTTAGGCAACTTATTGTAACAATCCTCACACAAACCATACTTTGCACCACGCACAATCTCTTTATCGCAAATAATACAATTGCAATCATCGGGAAATATGCTATTTGCAAACACAATTTTTATCTTGTCATATAGCAATTTGATTTTATCCTTAAATTTATCCTTCAACTTAGGTTTTTTATTATCTTTTTTCTGTTTTAATACCGATTTTTGTCGTGTTTTCATAATTTTTTAAACATTTTTCAAATTTTGTCTTTCGTTTTCTTCCTCTAACATTTGAGTTAAAAGAGTATATCTTTTTGCGGTATAGTTGTTATGTACCATTGCATATAAATGCTTATCGTCACCAACTATCACACTCATTTTTTTAGCTCTTGTTACAGCAGTATACAACAAGTTTCTTGTCATTAAAGTATAACTGCCACCCATTAAAACTATAACTACAATATCAAATTCGCTACCTTGTGATTTATGAACGCTTATACTATACGCAAGCAAGAGTTGGTCAAAAACATCACGTGTATATGTGGCGACTCTCTCGTCCTCAAACTCCACCTTAAGTTTACCATTAACTACATCAACATCAACGATAATGCCTATATCACCATTAAAAACACCAATACCAGTTTCATCACCACGAGTCCACTCTAAGTCATAGTTATTGACAACGTGAATTACTTTATCAAACTGCCTATAAATATGTTCACCAACCTTAATTTCCTTTTTATGGATAGCTGGTGGATTGATAGAGTGTTGTAATACCACATTAAGATTATTTACACCGCTAGCACCTTTTTTCAATGGACAAAGCACTTGTATATCCTTTGGTTCAA
This sequence comes from uncultured Christensenella sp., assembly GCA_910584035.1. Lineage (GTDB taxonomy): Bacteria > Bacillota > Clostridia > Christensenellales > UBA3700 > MGBC100798. Next base: position 1,223 of record CAJTZR010000083.1, read on the forward strand.
CTTTCATATAATTAGGTATTCTTCTACTTACCATATCAACCACAGCGTTTGCTATATTCTCTTGCCCCTTGATATTTGAGTATAAAAAGTCGCTATCCGCATTTTGGATAACTGGCATTTCACCATTATTTATCCTATGTGCATTTTCAACAATCATACTTTGGTGGTCTTGACGATAGATATATGTAAGGTAACTTATTGGCAATTTTCTAAAAGCAATAATGTCACCCAAAATATTACCAGCACCGACTGACGGCAACTGGTCTTTATCACCAACCACAATCAATCTACCACCATACTTGATAGCACTTAGCAACGCACTAAATACATACTCGTCACACATACTGACCTCGTCTACTATAATAACATCAGCATCAAGTTGAGTGTCGTCAGAATATGTAAAATGCCCTCTGCCATTTTTAAAGTCCAAGTCAAGCAAACGATGAATTGTTTTTGCAGGCTCACCACAAGCTTCGGCAAGCCTTTTTGATGCTCTGCCCGTAGGTGCACAAAGTTGTACATTTAAATGTAACTTTTTAAAAATATGCAATATACATTTAATAATTGTTGTTTTTCCCGTTCCTGGTCCACCAGTTATAATGTTTACACCATAGCGAATAGCATTTTCTATAGCTTTTATTTGATTTTCGTGCATCTTTAAGCCATTAATTGCCTCAAACTCACTAATATCCGCCCTGACATCTGTATCAAGTTCCGTCTGTTGATTATTTAAAGCAATCAATCGCTGTGCAATCTTACGTTCAAGCAAATAATATTTATTGAACATAATAATTGTACAATTATAGTTTTCCAAAACTGCAATGCTACCACAAAGCTCCAAAGTGTCAATTACACTGTCAAATAAGTCACTATAATAGCCATTATCTAAATTTAGCAATTTAAATACTGCGACAGATAAATTTTCCTTAGGCAAATAAGTGTGTCCATTATTACTAGCTGCTTGTTTTAGAGTGTAAATTATTCCCGCTCTAACTCTATATTCACTATCTGGCTTTATACCAGTTTCGCTTGCAATTCTATCTGCTGTAATAAAACCTACTCCGTCTACATCCTCAACAAGTTTATAAGGGTTCTCATTTAAAACATTTAGAGTATTTGCACCATAAACTTTGTAAATTTTAAGTGCCAAGTTAAGAGATATATCCAACTTTTGCATACCAACAATGATATTTTGCATATCTTTAAGTTCAATAAAACCTTGGTTTAACTGCATAGCTTTGTTCAGACTAATACCCTTAACCTTTGTTAATTTTGCTGGTGCTTTTTCAATTATATCAAAAGATTGTGTTCCAAACATTTTAACAATGTTACTTGCTGTAACCTCGCCAATTCCTTTGAACAAACCACTGCCAAGGTATTTGATAATACTATCCTCGCTATCTGGCAAGCAAACCTTGATATAATTGATTTTTAATTGCTCACCATATTTTGAGTTAGCTATCATTTCCCCATCAAGTTCCACAACCTCGCCTTCGCTAATCGGCGGAACAATACCAACAGCAGTGAGACTGATTACAGAATCACTGATATTAAACACGCAATACCCATTGTCGTTATTGCGATATATAATTCTTTCTACCGTTCCTTTTACAATCATTTTTCACCAAATAGTACCGATTTTCGGCAGATTTTTTGACAATTTAACAAATTAGTCAAACAATTTACTAGCAAGTTCTTTAATTGTTGTAGCTTTATTTGTCTTTTCCCAACTAAAGCCATCACGTCCAAAATGTCCATAGTTAGAAGAGTTAGCATATATAGGATTTCTTAGTTCCAAATAGTCAATTAATGCACTTGGTCTCAAGTCAAACACTTGATTTATTATTTGCAAAATTTGCTCGTTAGAATATTTGCTTGTACCAAAAGTATTTACTTGTACAGATACTGGTTTTGCAACACCGATTGCATATGCAACATCTAATTGACATTTGTCAGCAATTCCACTTGCAACGATATTTTTACAAATATGTCTTGCCATATAGCAAGCTGACCTATCCACCTTAGTAGGGTCTTTACCACTGAAAGCACCGCCTCCGTGAGGGCAATATCCGCCATATGTATCAACTATAATCTTTCTGCCAGTAAGTCCGCTATCACCTTGTGGTCCGCCAATAACAAATCTGCCAGTAGGGTTGATAAAGTATTTAGTATTCTTATCTACTAAATTTTTAGGAATAACCACGTCAATAATGTGTTTTTTAACATCTGCACGCAATTTTTCCATATCAACATCAGCTGAATGTTGAGTTGATAATACAATTGCATCTACTCTGCTTGGCTTATCGTCAACATACTCTACAGTTACTTGTGCCTTTCCATCTGGTCTTAAATATTTTAAAGTGCCATTCTTTCTAACCTCAGTTAATCTTGCAGTTAACTTGTGTGCCAAATGAATTGGCATAGGCATAAAGCTATCTGTTTCATTAGTTGCATAACCAAACATCATACCTTGGTCGCCCGCACCATTTTTATCATAATCATCGCCACCAGCCTTTTTCTCCAAGCTGTTATCTACACCAAGGGCAATGTCTGCAGATTGTTTATCAATACTTGTCATAACCGCACAAGTATTGCCGTCAAAGCCAATTTCACTACTTGTATATCCAATATCGCAAACTGCCTTTCTTACAATAGCTGGAATATCCACAACAGCTGTTGTAGTTATCTCCCCCATTACCATAACAAAACCAGTATTACAACAAGTTTCGCAAGCTACTCTTGCCATTTTGTCTTGTGCAAGTATTGCGTCTAACACACTATCAGATATTTTATCGCACACTTTATCTGGGTGTCCCTCTGTTACACTTTCACTGGTAAATAATCTCTTATTCATAAGTATTTCTCCTTTATTTTTATAATTAGTATCGATTTTTGAAAGATATTTTCATTATTTTCTTATCTATCATTAATAACGTATTAGTTTAACAGAAAATAAAATAATTAAGAATTCTATCATTAAATTAATTTTTACATATTTTTTAGGTATTAAAAACTATACTTTACACCACAAACTTTTTAGTATTGTACAACAACCTAGGCAAAGTCATATTTGTGGTTTAGTTAAAATTAGCACTGGTTATAACGCTGTATATTGCAATAACTTTACAAATTTTTAATCAATTAAACTTTAATTATTTTGAATTAAGCTTTAATTATTTTGCCAATACTCATTTTGCCCACATTAATGCTGTTGAAAAATATTTACTCACATAGCATTTTTGCTTATCACAATTGATTTTTTTTAATTTAGTTTTGATATACAATTTAACAATTTATTATTATAATTATTAAATGGAAACATAGGAATTATTATAATTGTGAAAGATATTTTAAGTTAGTTTTTATATCCCATTTAGTAATTTATAATTACAATTATTTAATTGTGAGGAATATTTTAAAAAGGCTACTCCATTGACAGAGTAGCCTTTTTGAGATTCTATCTGTCAAGACAAAAGTCTTGCGGAATTTAGCACCTTAATATTAGGTTGCTGTGCAATCTACGGGTCCGTTCCCTCCTGCAACTCATAATAGAAAGTATTTAGTTTTTTAGTCTTCGTCTATGCCAAGTGAAAACATATCATCATCGCTATCAAAGTCGAACTTATCTACGTGTTCACCAGTCTCATAAATTTCCATTTCTTGGTTTTGATATAAGTTTGCATCAATATTTTGATAGCACTTCATACCAGTACCAGCTGGAATTAATTTACCCAAAATAACGTTTTCTTTCAAGCCAACCAAGTTATCAACTTTGTTCTTAATTGCAGCAGATGTCAATACTCTTGATGTTTCTTGGAATGATGCTGCTGACAAGAATGATTCAGCTGCCAAACTTGCTTTAGTGATACCTAGCAAAGTACGTTTTGCAGTTGCTGGTCTACCGCCTGCTTGCAAAGTTTTTTCGTTATTTTCCTCATAAGTAAAGATATCATACATATCACCTGGTAACATATTAGTATCACCTTGTGTTTCAATCTTAACTTTTCTTAGCATTTGTCTAATGATAATTTCAGTGTGTTTATCATTGATATGAACACCAGATGAGCAGTAAGCTGATTGAACCTCTTTAATCAAGTACTCTTGAACGCCTTTTACACCACGTGTTCTTAGCATATCTTGTGGATATACTGAACCTTTAGTTAGTGATGTACCAGCCTCAACCTTTTCACCACTCTTAACGATAACAGTTTGACCATAGTTGTACTTATACTCTTTAACATCGTTAGTATCAGAAGTAATAGTAATAATTCTGTTATCTTTATCGTGATTTACAGTACCTTGAATGTCTGAAAGGATAGCCTCACCTTTTGGTCTTCTAACTTCGAACAACTCTTCTACACGTGGCAAACCTTGTGTAATATCATCGGCTGTAGCAACACCACCAGTGTGGAATGTTCTCATTGTAAGCTGTGTACCTGGCTCACCAATTGATTGAGCAGCGATAACGCCAACAGCTTCACCAAGTTTAACAATGTTACCAGATGCCATATTTGCACCATAACATTTTGCACAAACACCTTGTTTTGACTTACAAGACAAAGCACTTCTAATACGAACAGCTTTAACACCTGCAGCCTCAACCATTTTAGCTTGTTCTGCGTTAAGCAAAGTATCTGCCTTAACCAAAATCTCGCCAGTTTCTGGGTGAATGATATCATCCATACAATAACGACCTTTAATTCTGTCACCAATGCCCTCAAGTGGCTTATCACTATCGGCACCAAGAATTGCAGTAACTACAAAGCCCTTAGTATCGCCACAATCATCCTCGTTAACTATGCAATCTTGTGCAACGTCAACCAAACGGCGGGTCAAGTAACCAGAGTCAGCTGTCTTAAGTGCTGTATCGGCAAGACCTTTACGTCCACCGTGAGAAGATATAAAGTACTCAAGTACTGACAAGCCTTCACGATAGTTTGCCTTAACTGGCAACTCAACTGTTTTACCAGATGGGTCAGCAACCAAACCACGCATACCGCAAAGCTGAGAAATCTGTCTCATACTACCACGGGCACCAGAGTGAGCCATCATATAAATTGGATTGAACTTACCAAGTCCTGCTTCCAAAATTTTGTCAACCTTTTTCTTAGCATCTGTCCAAGCTTGAATAACTTGATTATATCTATCGTCCTCAGTAAGCAAACCACGGCGGAATTTCTTTTCGATATCCAAAACAATTTGCTCTGTATCCTTAACAATGTCATATTTCTCTTTTGGAATATGCATATCAAATACAGATGTTGTGATTGCACCAATAGTAGAATATTTATAACCTTGTGCCTTAATTTTATCCAATACAACAGATGTTTCAGTTGCACCTTTGTATTTAAAGCAAGCATCAACTATTTTAGATAATTGGCTCTTACCAACTAAGAAGTCAATTTCCAAATCTAAATCCAATTCTGGACGATTGTCATTGCTAATAGGCAAAGCTGGGTCATAACGTTTAACAAAGTTCAAATCTTGAGGAATTGCCTCGTTAAAGATAAATCTACCAACAGATGTATGAATATTCTTTTGATAAGTGTTAGTATATTTATGACCATTTATCTCAAGCTCTTTTTGGCAAGAAACACGAATACTTACAACATCTTGCAAACCGATTTCTTTCAATTGGTAAGCCATTAAAGCCTCATTAAAGCTATGGTAGCTCTTCAAATGATACTTTTCTGGATTTTTCCAATATTCGTCAGAATCAATTCTAACCTCGTTGTTATTCTCATCAATAGTAATAGCATCTTTTTGAATTGTCAAGTAGTATGAACCGATAACCATATCTTGAGAAGGTGACACGATTGGGTTACCATCTGACAATTTCAAAATGTTATTAGTTGCAAGCATTAGGAATCTAGCTTCAGCTTGAGCTTCCAAACTTAGTGGTACGTGTACCGCCATTTGGTCACCATCGAAGTCGGCATTGAACGCACCGCAAGCAAGTGGGTGCAATTTAATAGCTCTACCCTCAACCAAAACTGGCTCGAAAGCTTGGATACCAAGTCTGTGCAATGTTGGAGCACGATTTAGTAGTACTGGGTGGTCTTTAATAACATCCTCTAGAATATTCCAAACCTCGTCAGTACCTTTCATTATGTACTTTCTTGCAATTCTGATATTTAAGCAATAGTTTAACTCAACAAGCTTTTTGATTACGAATGGTTTGAACAACTCCAAAGCCATTTCCTTTGGCAAACCGCATTGATACATTTTCAACTCTGGTCCTACTACGATAACTGAACGTCCAGAATAGTCAACACGTTTACCTAGCAAGTTTTGACGGAAACGACCTTGTTTACCTTTTAGCATACCAGTTAAAGACTTAAGCTCACGTCCACCTGGACCAGTTACAGCCTTACCTCTTCTGCCGTTATCAAACAAAGCGTCAACAGCCTCTTGCAACATTCTCTTTTCATTTCTAACAATGATGTCAGGTGAGCCATATTCGATAAGCTTTTTCAAACGCTTATTACGAGTGATAACTCTTCTGTATAAATCATTCAAGTCAGATGTAGCATATCTACCACCATCAAGTGGAACCATTGGTCTTAGCTCTGGTGGAAGTACTGGAATAACATCCAAAATCATCCATTCTGGGCGGTTGCCACTAATTCTAAATGATTCAATAATATCCAATCTCTTAGATGCCTTGATTTTTTTAGCACCCTCGCTTTTTGCTACCTCTTGTTTAAGCTTTTCAGCCTCTTTTTCCAAATCAAGTTGCTTTAACAATTCCTTAACTGCTTCAGCACCCATCATTGCTTTAAAGCTATCTCTACCATATTTTTCTTGAGCATCACGATACTCTTGGTCATTGATAGTTTGTTTGTATACAAAATCAGTTGTACCCGGGTCAATAACTATAAATCTAGAGAAATATAGTACACTATCCAAGTCCTTAATAGGAATATCCAAGCACAAACCAATTGAGCTAGGTGTTCCTTTATAATACCAAATGTGTGATACTGGTGCTGCAAGCTCAATGTGACCCATTCTTTCACGGCGAACTTTGCTATCTGTTACCAAAACACCGCATCTGTCACAAACAGTACCCTCATTTTTCTTTTTATATTTACCGCAAGCACACTCCCAACTGCGTGAAGGTCCAAAAATAACCTCGCAGAAAAGTCCACCTTTTTCTGGCTTTTGAGTTCTGTAGTTAATAGTTTCCGCATTAACTACTTCGCCTTTTGACCAGCTTCTAATCTTATCTGGAGATGCAACTCCTATCTGGATAGAACTAAAATTATTTAATTCAAACA
>CAJTZR010000084.1:0-6351 GCA_910584035.1 uncultured Christensenella sp.
AGCGTCGCCTTGCCAAGGCGAATGTCGCGAGTTCGAATCTCGTCTCCCGCTCCATATTTTTATGCGGATGTGGCGGAATTGGCAGACGCGCTAGACTTAGGATCTAGTATCTACGATGTGGGAGTTCAAGTCTCTTCATCCGCACCAAAAATGCACCTTTAGCTCAGTTGGTAGAGCAAATGACTCTTAATCATTGGGCCCAGGGTTCGAGTCCCTGAAGGTGCACCAACACGGAATAAAACGAATCATTCTTCAATTAGTTGGTTCGTTTTATTTTGCTTATTATGCAAATTTATTAGTATAAAAATTTGATAAGTTAAATCAAGGTAATGTTAGTGTATAGGGAGTAAATATGGTTGATATTAAAAATTGGATTGTGGAATTTGCAAATAAAGTGGAACAAATATTTGATAAGCGTGTTTGGTTTATTGGTTTGCAAGGCAGTTATGGTAGAGGTGAGGCAACTGATAAAAGTGATATTGATGTGGTTGTTATTCTTGATGAGGTCAGTATAAATGACTTAAAAATTTATCGTGATATGCTTAATGATTTGCCGTACAGAGAGTTAGTTTGTGGTTTTATTTCTGGTAAGAATGAATTATTAAATTGGGATACAAGCGATTTGTTTCAATTTTATTATGATACAACACCTATAAAAGGCACTCTTGATAGCTTAGCTGATAAGATTGATAGACAAGCTGTAAAACGTGCTATACATAAAGGTGCTTGCAATATTTATCATACTTGCATACATAATTTTGTACACGAAAAAAGCGATGATATTTTGCGTTCGCTATATAAATCTTCTGTCTTTGTTTTGCAAGCTTTATATTTTTATGAGAGAGGTAAATTTATTAAATCAATTAAGGAATTGCAAAAATTAATGAATCATCAATCTGAATTACTCAATACGGCAATTGCATTAAAAAATGGTAGTTCTGTACAATTTGAGGAAATGTCAACATTATTACTAGACTGGGCAATAATTTTAATTAATAAATATTGAATGTTAAAAATCTAATTAATAAAATATTCAAGTTTAAATGTACAAAATCAATAAAAGGGGTAATTATATGTTTGAAAATGTAAAAAACAATACTAAAATAGATAGCAATGCAAATGATGCGTATCAAAATAATGTGAATTTTGAGCAGGTTGATGCTGTTTTTGTTGATAGTTTTGAACAATATCAACAAAAAGATTATTGCAAAATTTTAAAAGAGCATAACAAAAAAGATATTAGGCTTTGGGCGTGGAAAAATGACAAGGCTAATGCTGAATTTGCTATATTATGTGGGGATAATGATATTGAAAGTGTTTCTGTTATTGCATCTGATTTAAAATCTGAGTTTGGTGTAATTGGCTCGCAAAATGTAAAACTCTCTTTTATTAAAGATGTAAAGGCATATACTGGACACGCAGGTTGGTATGCTAACAATCCGTCTAATATTATGCCTAAAGGGGAAAGAGAGTATTTTCCAGAAGTAATTTATTCAGATTATCCAATATCAATTAAGAAAAATAAATTTGCATTGGTTTGGCTTGAAATAAATGTTCCAAAAGACATTATGGCTGGCATATATAGAGGTAATATAACTATTACTGCTAAAAATATGAGTAAGGCATTAGAGCTTAGTTATGAGTTGGAAGTTATAAACGCAACAATGCTTGATAGTCAAAATTATTTATTTGATGTTGAATATTGGAGTCATCCATATAACGTAGCATATTATTATGATGTTGAGCCTTTTTCTGATGAGCATATTAGCATTTTAAAGCAACATATGAGGCTATATAAGAGTTTAGGTGGACATTCAATTATCGCAAGTGTTGTTGAGGAAGCTTGGGGTGGTCAAACATATGGTGGCAATAATAAAATACATTATCCTTCAATGATAAAATGGAGTAAAAGCCGTGACGGAAAGTGGCAGTTTGATTATACTGATTTTGATAAGTGGGTACAATTAAATAAAGATATAGGCATTGCTGATACTATCATTTGTTATAGTATGATGCCGTGGAATAATATTATAAGATATTATGATGAGATAAAGAAAAAAGTAATTAAAGTTAAGGTAAATACTGCTAGAACTAACAAATATAATGAAGTATGGACTCCGTTTCTCACTGATTTTATTAAACATTTAGATGAAAAGGAGTGGTTTGACAGTACTTATATTGGTTTTGATGAACGTCATAATATGGGCACAGCACTTGACCTTATTGCTAGTATCAAAAATAAAGCTGGAAAAAGTTTAAAAATTTCTGCTTCATTTAATAATTTTAAGCATAATGCTGCTATTTTTAATAGATTGGACTATGCCTCAGTTGGTTTGGAACAAATTAGGAATAATTTGGAGGACTTTAAAGCTCAAGTTGAATTGAGAAGAAATCACAACCAAAAAACTACTATGTATACAGCTACTGAACACGTTCCTAATAGCTTTACAAAATCTATTCCAGTGGAAAGTTATTGGTCAATTATGTTTGCTGGCTCTTTGAATACGACTGGTTTTTTAAGATGGGCGTATGATGCTTGGGTAAAAAATCCGCTTGAGGAGTCTACTCATTGGTCATTTCCAGCGGGTGATTGCTTTTTAGTTTATCCTGCATTAAAGGAGGATAGTAATAGAGAAAGTAAATTTACATTGCGTCTTGCAAAACTAGATGAGGGAGTAAGAGATGTCAATAAACTTTATTTAATGCGAAATGCAGGAATGCAAATTGAGAAGCAAGTAAATGAGTTATTTGCTGAAATTAAAGGTGCTAAAGAAGATAGTTACGAGTTTTATACTATGTCAAAAACTAATTTTTGGGGTCGTAAAGCTAAATGGCTTACAGAAAAAGGCAAAAAGGAAATGCTTGATGATATGAACAAAATTAAAGAAAAAATTTATGAAATATCAAAAGAATATAGTAAAATAAATAATGAAAATTAGCACAAATATTTATATTTTTGACAAATGTGTCATTAACAATATAAAATAAGCGGTTTAAGACCGCTTATTTTATTTAGTTTTTGATTAAATAAAATAAAATTAACTTTTATATAGGCATTGATTTATTATTAATAAAATGCTATACTTATAAATATAGATAATGTGTAATTATGATATAAATTAAATGTTGGGAGTTAGTTAATGATTAATGTAATACCATATCCAAAAAAAGTTGTCATTAAAGTGGGTAATTTTATTATGCCACAAAAAGTATCAGTATTTGTTAAAGAATTGAGTTGGTTTGAGGAATTGAAAAATTGTTAAGTAAAAGATATGATGTTACAAGAGGTGATGACAATTCTACTATTATTGTGACAGAAAATAGCACATTAGGTTTTGAAGCTTATACGCTTGACATTACAGCGAATAAAGTACTTGTTTCTGCAAGTAGTAAAGTTGGTGTGCAATATGCAATGTCAACTTTAAGACAGCTAATAGGCTTAGATTTAGATAATGCTTTGCAATGTCAATGCGTAAGTATAGAAGACGAGCCAAAATATGAATATAGAGGTATGATGCTTGATATCTCAAGACATTTTTTTGATAAAGAACAAATTATAAGTATTTTGGATATGCTAGCTTTACATAAAATGAATAAGTTCCATTTGCATTTAACAGACGATAATGGTTGGCGAATTGAAATAAAAAAATATCCATTGCTTACAGAAATCGGTTCAAAACGAAATGGTACTCAAGTTTGTAGTTGGGGCTATCCTATTTATGACGAAACTCCTTATAGTGGCTATTTAAGCCAAAATGAATATTATAGAACTTGTTGACTATGCAAGCAAATTGAATATTGAAATAATTCCTGAAATAGATATGCCAGCACATTTTAGAGCGGCAATAGCTGCTTATCCATATTTAGCTTGTAGAGAGGAAATTAAACCAGTTCCGTGGTATTTTGCAACGCCAAAAGATGTACCTAATTCAAAAGAAGATTATGCACGCATAGCTTGTGCTGGAAAAGAAAGCACTTTTGAATTTATTTTTAATATTATAGACGAATTGGTTGAAATTTTTCCATCTAAATACTTTCATATAGGTGGTGACGAAGCACCAAAAGACGAGTGGAAAAAATGTCCACATTGTCAAGAGCGAATTAAGAAAGAATCTCTTGCTGATGAAGAGGATTTGCAAGCATATTTTAATAAAAGAGTTTCAGATTATCTAAAAAGCAAAGGAAAAACATTGATTTGTTGGAATGATGCTTTACATTCTTTGAGGGGAAATGATAGAAGTATTGTTTGTCAATATTACCAAAATCAAAGAGATGTTTTATCTGAACAGCATATTAACGAAAATGGCAAAATGATAATTAGCAAATTTAAAGGCTTTTATTTTGATATGCCATACAAAGAGGTATCTTTAAAACAAGCCTATAATTATAAAATACTCCAAGCGGGTTTGAATGAGAATAATGCAAAAAATATTTTAGGTGTGGAATGTGCTTTATGGACGGAATGGATACCAAATAAAGAAAAATTAGATTTTCAAACTTATCCAAGATTGGAAGCTTGTGCAGAGCAAGGCTGGTGCATAAATAAAACTCCTTATAAAAATTTCCTTAAGAGATTAAAGCATTTTAAGAAAATTTTGGATAAACTCAATGTGTATTATGCAATAGATATTATAACACAAGCACCATTTTATTTGAAAGAAAAGTGGCGTAGAATATGGTATACAAAGGATACTCAAGTTGAACTAAATTACCAAAAGAAATTTGGGAATAAATAAATTATTAATACATTGGTTTGAATATCAAACTGAACATTTAAAAAGCTAATGTTATTTGATAATTACAATTAAATATATTTTACAATTAAAACTCTATTGAAGCAATTCAGTAGATTTTTATTTTATAATTAAAATAATGATACGATTGTAAGTAGTCATACACTAAAAGCTTTAAAATATCATATGTTGTAATAGACACATAGGAGATATGGGATATATGACATTAGGGTTATGTATGATTGTTAAAAATGAAAGCGAGGTTCTTGAACGAGCTTTAAAGAGAGTTGTTTCATTTGCAGACGAAATTGTAATTGTTGATACTGGTTCAACGGATAATACTGTTGAAATAGCAAAAAAATTTACAGACAAAGTTTATTATTTTGATTGGATAGATGATTTTTCAGCAGCACGTAATTTTGCATTGTCAAAAGTTGAGTCAGACTATTGGATGTGGTTGGATGCTGATGATATAGTGCCTCAAAATACTGCTTGTGGCATTGCTGAATTTATGCAGAATGCTAATAATAATGTTGATGTAATAATGTTACCATATGTTGTTGAAAGGACAGAAGATGGTAAGGCGATTTTTTCTTACTATCGAGAACGAATCATTAAAAATAATTCTAAATACTTTTGGCAAGGTCGAGTACACGAAGTCGTGCAACCATTTGGTAATATAATAAAATTGCCATTTGAAATTGTTCACGAAAAGCCTAAAGATAGAGGCAATAATATGCGTAATTTAAAGATTTATCGCAAATCAATTGCTGATGGTAATATTTTGTCAGAGCGAGAGCAGTATTATTATGCTAGAGAACTATATTATAATGATTTTATAAACGAAGCTATACAAGAATTTAATATTTTTCTTGCAATGCCACAAGGGTTTTATGTGAATAAAATTGATGCTTGCATAATGCTAGCAAAATGTTATTTGAAAATGAATGATATTCAGTCAGCTCTTGATATTGTTTTTCATAGTTTTATTTATGGTTTGCCAACAGGTGAAGCGTGTTGTCAGTTAGGTAGCATTTATTATAATTGTAAAGATTATAAAAAAGCAATATATTGGTATCAATGTGCAACACTTTTAAAGCCAGATATAGATTCTGGAGCTTTTATTGATTTTTCAGCTTATGATTTTACACCATTTTTGTGGTTAACAGTATGTTATGATAAACTTGGAGATAAAGAAAAAGCATATGAATATCATTGCCGTTCTAAAGAAATATTCCCAAATCACCCTAGTGTTATATTTAATCAAGCTTATTTTGAAAGCTTAGGTTATAATAGCCAATTATCTAACAAAAGGAGATAGTTAAATGTTATATGATATAAATGATAGTCAGTATGGTTGTTGTAACAATGGTTGTAATTGCCAATCACAATTTGGTTGTTGTCGAGTTGTTGCAGCTTCTGGTCCTAGAGGCCCACAAGGAACGCCTGGTATCACAGGTGCGACTGGCCCAACTGGTCCGATAGGTCCAACGGGCCCAACGGGTATAACTGGTCCAACTGGCCCTGCTGGCGGACCAACTGGACCTACTGGTCCAACTGGTGCAACGGGAGCAACTGGTATAGCTGGTGTAACTGGACCTACTGGTCCAACTGGTGC
>CAJTZR010000084.1:6451-8414 GCA_910584035.1 uncultured Christensenella sp.
ACTGGACCTACTGGTCCAACTGGTGCAACGGGAGCAACTGGTTTAGCTGGCGTAACTGGACCAACAGGTGCAACTGGCTTAGCTGGCGTAACTGGACCAACAGGCCCAACTGGTGCAACAGGAGCAACTGGTATAGCTGGCGTGACTGGACCTACTGGACCTACTGGTCCAACTGGAGCAACTGGTATAGCTGGCGTAACTGGACCAACAGGTCCAACAGGTCCAACAGGTGCAACGGGTGCAACTGGCTTAGCTGGCGTGACTGGACCAACAGGTGCTACGGGTACAGCCGATTTGAATGCTTATGGTGGCTTATATAATACAACTCCGCAAACAATTAACTTAACATTAGGTGGTACAACTCAGCTTCCAATTCCAACTCCTATGCCATTGAAAAATGTGACTTATGCACCTGCTAATAGTATTACAGTAGGAACTACTGGCGTATATGAAATAAATTATTATACAAATTTATCAGCTGCACTTGGTACTACAGTAACAATGTCAGTGCGTAGAAATGGAACTGCAATTCCTCAAGCATCTATATCACGTGTTTTAGCAGTAGGTGTAGGTTCTCTATACAATGGTAGTTTTATTATTTCACTTACTGCTGGTGATGTAATTGATATGGCGTTGTCCGCATTACTTGCAGTTGGAGTTACTTTAGGTGGTGGAGTTAATACTACTTTAACTGTTAAGCAAATAAGTGTATAATTTGTAAGAGCTATAGATATTGAAGATTTAGATATTTTTACTAATCTAAATTTTATATAATAGCTATAAGATAAAAATAATAACTGCCTTTTGGCAGTTATTATTTTTAATATATAGTCAAAGTGAAAATATATTGTTTTGACATTTAATTAGCTTTTTGTTATAATTGAAAAAGATTAGAGAAGCATTGGGATAATTAAAATGAAAAACAAAAATAAAATATCAAATAAAACAAAAAATAATATGAATATACAAAATTCAAAATTTAAGAATAAATGTAAGTTAGTTTTTGAAAAACTAAAAGCTTTGCTTGCAAATAGTATTTATCCCGATAATTGTAATTGCATAATGTGTGATAAAGAAATACCAAGCGATTCAAAGTATGGACTATGCGAAAATTGCTATAATAAACTGCCATTTAACAACCAAATATATTGCGTAAAATGTGGCGTTCCAATGGAGAACGAAGCGACCTATTGTCTCCAATGCCAAAACAATGAACGACATTTTGATTTTGTAAGAAGTTGTTTTGTTTATGAAAATGAGATTAAAAAATTAATTTTAAATTTAAAATTTCATAATTGTAAATGGGTTGCAAAATATTTTGCTGATATGCTATTTGATTGTTACAATTTATATGATTTAAATGCAGAGCTGATTATTCCTGTGCCTATTTCAAAAGAAAGAGAAAAGCAAAGAGGTTATAATCAAACAAAAATGTTTGCAAAGCCTTTGGCAGAAAAGCTTAATATACCTATTTCAATTGATACAATTTTAAAAATTAAAGATGTTTCGCCACAAACTAAATTGTCTGGAAAGCAAAGACACGAAAATGTAAAAGGTGCATATAAAGTTATTAATGATAAAAGTGTAAAAGGAAAAAGAGTATTGATAATAGATGATATACTGACAACTGGCAGTACTATTGATGAAGTAGCAAAACAACTTAAAATTGCAGGTGCAAGTGCAGTTTATGGTTTAGTATTAGCAAGTCCAAAATATATATTGTTATCAGATAACTTTAACGACCAAAATGTTAATGCAATTATGATAGATTGATATTAATATGCTTTTTTAGTCATTTTAATTCTTAAACTAAATTTAAAATAATCTTAAAATTTTAAACTCAAATTTAAATTTTTGCCTTATTGTATTTTTTGTAAAGTCGTAAATTTGCAAAAAGTCGATTTTTTGAAAATACCCACCGAAAATCGGGGGTATTTTTTGTTAATTTAGCTAAATAATGTAA
>CAJTZR010000085.1 GCA_910584035.1 uncultured Christensenella sp.
GATATTGGTGCAAGTGACGATTTAGCATAATGCAATAAAGATTATAATATAAAACTAATATATTTAAGCAATCAAGTAATAATTGTGGTACAAAGTTAATTATTACATTTACGATAGCAAAGGAAATGCAACTTAAATATTAGTAAATTTTAATTAAAAACAAAGTAATTCTCTTAAACAAACAAGATACCAGTTGGTATCTTGTTGTACTTTGTGTGTTTGTAATATAATTTAATTTTTTAATTTGTATTAATTTTTAAATAGAAGTTTTAAATTTAATAAGAATTATAATGTAATTTTAGTCCGTTTTTTCAAACGCTAACAAAATGTGTTAATAAATGCTTGCTAAATATCATTATTAAAATTTTGTAATTACTATTTGTCTTATTACTTTAAGATAAAAACAATAGTAGGTTTAGTTTTATGATTATAACCTTTAGCAAGGTATGCTACTTGTGGGCATTGTGGTGCTTAAATGCGTGCCGATTGATGTGCAAGTAAAACTGGTACAACTATAATTTTATAAATGGTTCTACAAAACCATAATACCCCAAGATGGCTAATGCTGTCTTGAGGTATTACGGTGTATGTAAAGGAGTTTTGTGAGCATATTAGTTTTGTTTGCATTTGCAAACCAAATAATTTATAATTAATAAGCTTTAAAGTATGTATCAAATATTTAATAAATAACTCAAAAGTATTAGTGTATTTTAATTAAATATTGTTTAAATCAAATTATGTTATTAATTATTTGTGTTTTTATTGCAGTAATTTCAATGTTTTTTTTGTTATTAATCGTTTCCATTTTCTTTTGCTGTAATTTCAATATTTTCTGTTGAGTCATTGTTTGTCTTTTTATGACTGAAAATATTGTTTATTTTAGTTTTAGTATTGAAAATAATAGCTTGCAATTTGTTTTGAGGTGTACATTGTTCACTATTAGCAATATCATTTGTTGCTTTACTGCTTTCAACATCCTCTGTTGTTGCTATTTTGTTTCCCATTCTGCTAAATACATATTTCTTTAATGGGTAGTATAAAATGCTGATTATGCAACAATTTATTAGGAAAAAGCCTAATTGAGGTCCAATTCTGCCAATAAAGTATACCCAAAAAGTTTTTTTGCCAATTGCAAAAAACAAATAAAGTCCTAATGTAGTTAAAAAACACGTACATACTAAAAATACAGCTAAAAAAGATAATGCTAATTTAAAATAAACTTTTAGTTTAGGTATTTTAAAAACAAGACCAGGTAAAAAACCGATAAATGCTGATGATATTGTTAAAAGTGGTATCCACGCCATACCTTGGCTATTTATTAAGAAACCTAGTAAATCTCCTAAAAAACCTACTAAAAACCCTGCAATAGGTCCAAGAAAGATACCAGCAATAAAACAAGGAATATAAGAGAAAGTTAGCTTTAATGCACCATTGCCAATAGGAATATCAAAAGTGTTGCAAATAATAGCTATTGCTATCAAAATTGCGGTGTAAGTGATAAAAAGCGTCGTTTTTATCTTGTTTTTGCCACGCGTTTTTGTACCGTTTTTCATTAAAAAAGTACCTCCTAAAAATATTGGAGAGTACCGAGAAAAATTATAAAAAGATATACTTACCTCGGATGTGAAATACAACCGCAGAGGCTGAACCTCTTTCGTCCATAGTCAACATCCCGTTCTATGGCACTTAACGCTGTATTTCTACTCAGCAATAGTATTATAACATATTGATGATTACCTTGCAAGCAATTTAATATATTTTTTACAGTAAATGTATAATTATTGGTTATACGTGGTATTTTGTCAGATTATGGATATTTATATTGTCTTATCACTCATAATAAGGTATAAAAGAAATTAAAGCAGTAATTGACAAAAAGTATTAATTATTATATAATAATTATATAGAATTACCTTATTGAGGTTGTTATGAGCGAATTTGATAACAAAGTTTATATGGTTGTAAAAAACATTCCAGTTGGATATGTTATGAATTATGCAATGGTGGCAGAGCTTGCTGGTTATCCACGTAGGGCAAGGCACGTAGGTAAGGCGTTGCATAACAATCCAGACCCTCAAAGCATTCCTTGCCATAGAGTTGTTATGAAAGATGGCAGCTTAACACCAGCATTTGCTTTTGGTGGCGAGGGTGAACATAGAAAAAGATTGGAAGCTGAGGGAGTAACCTTTAAAGGTGATAAAGTTAATATGCAAATTCATTTATTGCAAATAAATAGATTTATAAAGTAGTTTTAATATTAATTATAAAGTAATTTAATATAAAATTATTTTATAGCTTATTGAATTGTAAATAATATTATGGCTGATAGAATTTTTAAATAATACTATAGTGTAAGGAATTGTTGAAAATAGCAAATATTGTAATTATAAGATAAAATCTACGCTACGCAGAAAATACAAGTTGTGTATTCTCACGTTCTGTATAAAAAATTGTAAATTATAGTATTTTAAATTGGTAAAGCAATGTTTGGATAAAATGCACAAGTTTTGTGCGATAATAAGAATATTTTGCAATTTTAGTATAATTGCATATAGATAAATGCATATAAAGTTAATTATATTAGTAAATATTTGGATGTGTTTGAGGTTTTGTCAGTAATCTACTATATGTGGATTATATTAGATAAAAACTACAATTTTAGTAATTTTATTTGTTTGCTTGATTTAGACTTTATATATTAAAGACATTTAGCGTATGGGGTATATCCAATATTTTGTATTTTGTGGTAGTTGTTATAATTAAAATCTGCAAATTGTGGAATTTGTATTTTTATATAACATTTTGTTTTAAGATTTTATTGCTTTATTGAAAAAATTTGTAAATAACTATCAAAAAGTGTAAATACTAACTTGTACTTCTTTACAACAATTAAATTTTATAGAAAATTTTAGACGCTATTTGTGAGTTGATATAAAACCATTTAATTATGTCTTATGTCATAATTAGAATGGTATGGAATTGCATTATGCCAAAATTGCATTATGTCATAATTAGAATAGTTAGGATTTGTATAGATTTAATATGGAGATAATATGAAAAAAATTAGATATATAAGTATAGCCGTGCTTATAATGTCGCTTGCGATAATTTTAAGTGGCTGTAGTAGTAATAAAATAGTAAAAAAATTGACAGATAAAGGATATTTTGCTAATAGTTATGATGATGCTATTTTGCAAACGGATATTTATGGAATAATTTCCAAACATTTTGAAAATGTTGGTACTAAAAAGAAAAAGGCAATGCTAATTACTATTGACGGTATGAGAGCTGAAGGGCTAGAGTATATTATGGGTAGTGATTTAGGTATTTCAGCTATATCAAAAGACGGCGGTTTATATTGGACTAAGCCAGCAAACTTGGATACTAAGGCGAAAATTGACATTGGCGTTAATTTTTTGAGTATTGTTACGGGGGAAGAGCCATCAACTTTTGACGTTTTGAAAAAGACGGATGCAAAAAGAGAAGTTCCTTATTCTATTATGGCAAAAGCTTCTGATAAGTACAATGTGAAATTTATTACTGATAATAAAAATTATATTGAAAGTCATTTGGCACTTGAACTAAAAGCTAAAGCATCTCCAAGATTGAGTTATGTTTCAAGTAGTGATTTAAATGGGTTGAGGAATGATTGTTTAAATAGCATTTCTGACAATGATATAGTTGTTGTTGCGACATCTGACCCATATAATGTGGCACAAGGTAATTATAGTATGGGAAATTCCGCATATTTGTCTGCAATTTTACATTTAAATTACTACATTACAGACATATATGAACAAGTTAAAAAGACAAATGACGATTGGCTATTTATTGTCGCTACTACTTGTGGTGGCAAAAGTAAGCTTGCTGCCGACAAAGAAGAGGGAAATATTTTAACTTTTATGTTTACAAACCAAAAGTTGGTGTAATTAATTTTAATTTTGTAGTTTGTAAGTTTTAACAAAAAGAGATAATGTGCTAAAGTAGTATACTATATTTGCTAGTAACTGGTATTAATGCAAAAGTTTATATAAACAAAATGCTTCTATAGATATCTTATAAAAATATTGGATATAGTTTATTTACTATATCTTGTGTAAGTGTTTTTACAATGATTAGAAATTTTGAGCTAAAAAGTTAATTGTTTCAGCTTTTGTTAATGTGTAATTTAATGTTGGGCTGCTTGTCAGTGATAAAAATAGCACAATAACTGGTGTCGTTATTTGTGTTGATTTGACTTTTGGTGCAATTGATTATGCTGTTGAGCATAATTGCAATACAATAGGTTATAATGATTATTTAATCAACATTGAAAACTATTTTAATATTATTATTTTAAACAAAAAATAGAACCTAACATACGTTTTAGTTATTCCTTAAAAACGTTAGTCAATATTAAGTAAATGCCATATACAAAAGATAAACTATTAATTAAATAAAAAATAATAACGCTTATTAGGTTTAATATATTTTACCATTGGTTATATGGCAAGGAGTAATTTACTCAAAAAATTATTTGCTGTTGCATTTAATTGTTATAATAGTTAATCTAACTGCGGTTTATCATTTATATATAAACTAAAATGAGATTTTATTACAATTATAAAATTTGTAGTAAAAAAGAGCATTTAGATTGATAAATTAGTTTCAATTTTGATTACAAGGGTTAATGAGGTCAAATGAAAGAAAAGAGTACAAAAATAGGTGTATTTGAAAAGATTTCCTTTGCTGTTGGAGAGATTTATGGCTCTGGCGGTGTGGCAATCTTGTCATTATTATATTTATGGTTTTTGATTAATATTTTAAAAATTCCTGCAGGTACTGCGGGAACAATTATTATGCTAGCAAGGTTTTGGGACGCATTTACCGACCCTATTATGGGCAGTATATCTGATAACACAAGGACAAAGTGGGGTAGACGTATTCCATACATTTTTTTATCGGGTTTGTTGATAGTTGTAGCATTGTTTGTACTATTTATGCCTATACAAGGTTGGAGTAGTGTTGCTGGTAAAGTCGCATATGTTGTGTTTGCACATTTGTTTTATAGTACTGTCTCTACAATATTTAATGTTCCTTATTTGTCATTATCTTCAGAGATTTCAGAAAATTTGAAAGAGCGTAACTCTATGAATTTTTTAAGGCTTGCAATGGGTATGCTTTCAACTGCAATATGTTATCTTGTAATATCAGCTCTTAAAGATATGTTGATAATTGACCCAGCTACGGGTGTCGCAAAGCTTACAGAAACTCAGTTTTCTTTGATTGTAGCGGGTGTATTTGCAGTTTTATTTGCCGTTCCTATTATGTTAACAGCCTTGTTTTGTAAGGAAAGAACACCTTTGCCAAGAGAAAAACTTAAATTTTCCTTTAAAAATATTTTGGCAACTTTTAAGCTTAAATGCTTTAGAAGATTGTTGTTAATGTATGTTTTTTCCTTTGTGTGCAATGAGATAATTGCAAATGTTATAATGATGTATGTATTTAATGTTACTGGTGGTTCAGGTGTGAAAATTTTAGGTTTATCATTATCCGCAATTGCTAATATGTCAATGCTAATTGGTGCGGCTTTGATTATGCCTATATCATTTACAATGTTGCAAAAGAAAGTTGCAAAACCAGTGATATTTATGTGCGGATTGCCTATGTTTATTATTGGTGCGATTGGACTTGCGGCTTTTCCAACAAATACAAGTGTGCCAGCATTGATAATTTTACCGCTTGCTATTGCGGGCTTAGGTTTTGGTATGGCACAAATGATACCTTGGTTGGTATTCCCAGACGTTGTTGATGTTGCAGAACTTAAGTCAAATGATAGAAACCCTGGGGCGTATAACAGCACAATGACATTTTTTAAAAAGTTTGCATCTGGTGTAGCAGTGCTTATTGTTGGTTGGGTACTGCAAGG
This sequence comes from uncultured Christensenella sp., assembly GCA_910584035.1. GTDB lineage: Bacteria > Bacillota > Clostridia > Christensenellales > UBA3700 > MGBC100798. Next base: position 5,909 of record CAJTZR010000085.1, read on the forward strand.
CTTTGGATACAATGAGCAACTAGGCACTAATGAATTACAACCTCAAAGTGCAGTACTTGGTATGAGATTGATTTTGGGAATTAGTATTCCATTGTGTTTGATAGTTGCGTTTATTGGTGCATATATGATAAAAATCACTACTAAAAAGAGTGAAAGAATAAGGTATTTTGTGGGAAAACAACGTAATGACGAGTTGGATATGTTGACTGAAAGTGAGGTACAAGAGCTAGACAATCTAAAGAAGGAGTTGTTTTAATGGAAAGATATTCTTTGACAAAAGTGACTAAGTCGTTGTGTAATGCGTTAAACATTAATGCTCCTGAATTTGCAAAGGAAAGTATAGGTTTAGTTGATGAATTTGTGCAAAAAAAGACGGCTGGTAAAGGTGTAGATAAGATAGTTATTTTTAATCCAGATGCTATTGGTGAGTGGGTTGCAGAAAAATATAAAGGAATATTGCAAAATGTTTGGGGAAGTGAACTTTGCGTGCAAATGAGTTCAGTTTATCCGCCCAAAACGCCAGTATGCTTTGGTAGTATTTACACGGGTGGCACTCCTCAAGAACACGGAATTAATCATTACGAAAAGAAAAAAATTGAGATTGAAAGCTTTTTTGATGCATTAGTGTCAGCTAATAAAAAAGCTTGTATTGTTATTGTTGCTAACCAAAGTATGGATATTTTGTTCCGTGGTAGAGAAATAGATTATTATCCACTTAAAAATGACAAAGAGGTAGTGGAAAAAGCGGTTGAGTTGATAGCTGACAATAATTATGATGTTATTTGTATTTACAATCAAGAATATGACGATATTATGCACCGCACACACCCTAAATCTTTGCTTGCAAAAAGAGCTTTGACCCACTATAACAATAGCTATTGTATGATTAAAAATGCTATTAAAAAGTCATATGTAGGCAAAAAGACATTATTTGCAACAATAACCGACCACGGCGTGCATAGGGAGTGGTATTTGTTGGGTAACCACGGCAAGGATATAGCTAAGGATATGAATATTTTGCATTTTTATGATATAATTGATTAAAAGGTTAGTTGTTTTAAGTATTATTAAGATATAACAATTATTGAGAATGACGAAATATACCAAAAACTATGAATATTTACATTTTTATAATGTTATAGATTGATTTTGTGTGATTTTTTGTATTAGATATATTAGGCAGTAAAATTTTAATTGTATGCTATACAATAAATAATGTTTAAAATGATATAAGTTTTTATAATAAACTATCTTAATAAATGGGGATATTTTTCATTAAAATTGCAATGAAATTACTTTTAGAAATATAACTAATAATTAATATATTTTATCGAATAGTTGATTTTATAATCATTGTTGATATAACAATTATCTATAGATAAGTTATTGTAAGGTAACCATTTGCTAGTATTTTTTATTAATAAAATAGTGAGCTAATAATACTTTACTAAATACAGAATAAATACTAAAATACTTTACGAACCAAAACATAAAGCCAAGAGTAATAAAACTCTTGGCTTTATGTTTTAATTTGATTTTTAATAATTTTTATCCACAAATCAATTTAACACCGATTTTTGTTTGGTTTTTACAAAAGATTAATAGATTTTGATTATTTGAACTTGGTGTAAATTAAGTTAGTTTACTAATGTTAATTACTCAATTACATTGCCGTCTTTGTCAAGTTTGCCATCTGTGCAAATGATTGTGAAATTGCCAGTATCACTATTCCAATCCGAACCTTTTGTTATAGCTTTCCATTCTTCTTTAGTGCCGTTGAAATTGATAGTTGTAAGGTTAGAACAATCTTGGAACGCCCACTTACCAATGCGAGTCACACTATTGCCAATGGTTATGCTAGTAAGGCTAGAGCAATAACTGAACGCATAGTAATCAATGCTAGTTACGCTATTGCCAATAGTTACGCTTGTAAGTCCAAAGCAATAACGGAACGCTTCATAACCAATACTAATAACACTATCTGGAATGGTCATACTAGTAAGGTTCTTACAATTATAGAATGCCTTCAAACCAATGTTAGTCAGGCTATTGCCAATTGTTACACTAGTAAGGCTAGAGCAACTATTGAACGCATTCTCACCAATGCTAGTTACACTATCTGGAATGGTTATGCTGGTAAGGCTAGAGCAACACTCGAATGCAGAATCACCAATGGTGGTAACGCTATTTGGTATAATACTATTTTTACAGCCTAATATTAAAGTCTTACCATCTTTAGATAATAAACAATTGTTTTCGCTTTTATAAGTGTTGTTATTTTCTTCTACAACAATGCTAGTAAGTTTAGAACAACCATAGAACGCAGAATTACCAATGCTAGTAACGCTATTTGGAATAGTTACACTAGTAAGGCTAGTGCAACCAAAGAACGCAGATCTACCAATGCTAGTCACACTATCTGGAATGGTTATGCTAGTAAG
>CAJTZR010000086.1 GCA_910584035.1 uncultured Christensenella sp.
CTATCAATCAAATGGCTTGTATCAACGCCATTAATTTCGTGGAATATACCACTTGTATTACCAGCATTTTCGTTGACATTAAAGTTATCGTCTTTTTCACCAATCTTAACGATATTTAAACCTAATGCGAATTTATACTCATTATCAATTTCAGCATCAAGCATTAAGTTACCGCCAAAGATATCAAGGCTAAGTTTTGCATCAATATCAAGAGCTATATTAATATTAGCAAGTTTTAGCAAATCGCTAATAATATCAGCAGTAAGTTCCGCACCGATAACGCCATTATCGATTGTTACATTACCTAATAGTTTAATAATGTAATCCATAATGTCCACAGAACCATCATCAGTTGTGCTTGGAGCGTTTACAGCAAATAATTGATTATTTAATTCGTTTACGCTCATATTGTTAGCTTTAGCAACAGTTTCTTGCAAAGCCATTACATTAGCTTGTAGAGGTAACAAACCATTCAAACCGCCTAGAGCCTCGTCAATCTTATCAAGAATCATTTGAACGAAGTTAGAGTTAGTGATTTTGAACTTAAACAAGCCAAAGCCTTTCATATCTACAAAGATTGTACCATTCTTAACGTAAACGCCAAACAAGTTAGAGCCGTCACAATTTAGTTGTAGGAACAATTTAGAGTTTCTTGCATTTTCAAAATCGAACTCCCATTGTAAAATCAAGTCAATTTCGTTTGCAAACTCTTTCAAGTTTAGTTTAATTGGTAGATTGAAGCCTAATTGGTCTGCAGATATAAACAAACTCAACAAGTCTTGAACATCAATTTCAGTAGAGCTTACGTCAACATTCAACTTTGCCTCAATGTGACCATATTTTAATACATCTTTAACAGCACCAGCTACATCATTATTAGCAAAGTTGTCATAATTGAATTGTGACAAATCGATATTTGTTTGAACACCAAGCTCAAGAGCGTTTAGTGCTAGGAACAAATCAACATCTCTTTGATAAGTTTGGTCGTTATCGTCAGTGTAGTGAATTGTAGCACTTAAGTTAACGCCTTGTGTAGCAGAAGCTGCAAGAGTTATATCAAAGTCGATAAAGCTAATATCAATCATATCGCCAACGCCAGCCATATTCAAAATTTCTTGAATAGTTTTGCTTGCGATAGTAATTGCGATAAAGTTTTGTAAACCGCTCATAGCTTTTGTATCGCCGTCAGCAACCAAGCCTAAGCTATTAGCCAAGCTATAACCACTTGCATTTGACATAGAGTAAGTTTGAGTATCGTCCTCTGTACCCTCGTCTTTCTTAGTTAAATTGTTGATAGTTTGAGTCAAGTCCATATCAAGCATTATCTTAGGTAGTTTAATGCTTGCAATTTTTAAACCTGTTAAGTCAGCACAAATTGTACCGTGAGTTTTATCAACGATTTTTCTTCTTGAACCTGGAATTTCCTCGCCAGCATTATCAACATCCCAAACTTCTTTTTCACTATATTCAGGCATACCCAAACCAGTGTTATCTGAGAATCTATCATCAAAATAGTACATTTTGATAATTGGAGTACCATTTGGTGAGCCGTCTAGTATAAAGTTTTTACTATAGCTCATTAATTCGATATAAGCACGAGCGATAATTAATTCTTCGTGGTCACTACCAAGAATTTCAGTACCATAATTAGGATTTTTCTTGCCGTCCTTGTATTCCTCATTATCAACATCTAAAACTAAACAAGTTTCAAGTTGTAATTGGATAGTTAAGCCTAAGTCAAGAGTTAAATCCTCGTCAAAGTTAACAAAGAATTCATCCATATCCACGCCAGCAATAGTTAGCAAGCTTGCCAAGTTATATTTACCAGCTGGAACATCAAGCTTAAATCTCAAGCTAATCTTTGTATCATCAAGTAGTGTTGGTAAAATGCTACCAATTTCAAGTTTTAATGGTTGCTTACCAAAGTTAGTCATTAAGTGTTTGATACCATCTTTCTTGTTACCGAATGGCATTAACATCTCGTCTTTAGCAAGTGGTATATTAGTACCTTCTTTGTATTCAACAAGTTCTGAACCAATTGATACTTTATTTACACCTAAGCCAACTTGTAGTTTTTTACCATCTTGAGTAAAGCTTACTTGTAAGTTAATACCACTTTCTTGACCGATAGTTAAGCTTCCGTCAACTGCATCAGTCAATTCACTTGGAATTGTGATATAAACACCTGCTTGTTCTAAGATATCTGCGATTAATTGTAATGTAATTGAAATACGTAGGTAATTAACCTCAGTTACCTCTTTATCTGCATCAGCATTGTCGCCGTCTGCAATAGTACTTAAAGCGTTTGCATACATATTTTGAGCAAATCTTGATTGACTTGAACCGCTAACTGTACTTGCGTAAGTTTGTTCTGACAAGTTCAAACCGCCGACAATACCCAAAAGTTCTTTAGTCAAATCAACGTCTGCAGAGATATTTGGTAATTTTAGTCCTAGCATTGAGAATGCTGACAAATCTGCAAACAATGTGCCGTGAGACATTTTGTTTACGTCATCAAATATAAACTCACTCTTCAACATACCTTGGTTGATTTTTGCTCTGTCATCCAAGTAGTATGCTGACAAGATTGTTCTTTCAGTTTCGCCCTCTTTAAGTGGGAACAATACATTATCTGTCTTATTAACGATAGTTACTTTTGCACGTGCAATACCGCTACCATCTGGGACATATTTTTGTGTATCTTCGTCATATCTTTGGAATTCATCCCACATTAATTGAATTTTAACATCTAAGTCTAAGTCAAAGTCATCCTCAATAGTGAATGGAATTGAACCAAAGTTTAACTTAAACATTTCTAGCACTTCACCGATATCATAAGTACCTTTTGTCAAATGAATTTTAAAGTTAAATGACAAGTCAACATCGTCTAATGCTCTATAGATAATTGTATTAATAAGCTTTTGGCTTAATGGAGCAGGGTCACCAAATGATGTTAAGTCCATAGTACCCATTTCAAACCCTAACATATCGTCAAAGTCCTTATCTAGGATATTTGCACCTAAGCCAAGCTTTAATAGGCTTATTGTTGCACCTATCTCTTTAGCCACGCCATTGCTTGTATCAATTGCAACGATATTTAATGTTAAACCAGTATTTGCGTCAATTCTAATATCGCCGTCCATTTCTGGCAACTCAAATTGAAGCATACCGCCTAATAGGCTATTTAACAACTCAGTTGTAAATTTAATTTCGATTGCACTTACAGTGTTATCTCCAGTATTGCTATCTGCAATTGCTGCAAGCATACTGCCAGCATTTCTAGAGTTGTTATTGTCACCGCTATTGTATGAAATACTACTAAAGTTAATATTATTTAAAATACCATTAATAGTTTCAGTCAAATCAATATCCAAAGCAAAGTTAGGTAAGTTAAACTTTAAGATATTGAAAGTAGAAAGTTGTAGCAATGCAGTTCCGTGTGTTTTTGTAACAATTGGATTGCCTTCCTCATCCAACGCTGGAACATCTACACCGTTTTCTTCTTTCATTTGAATAGCATATTCTTTTAAGCCGTTAATGCCTTTATTTGGCTCATATCTATCATCAAAATACATAATTCTGATAACGCCATTACCATTTGGAGTAATAGGGTTCTTTTGTTTATTTTGGATAGTTATCAAAGCACGGCTAATAATTTGTTCTTGTTCGTACTCAACATCACGACTTATTACATTGCCGTCAACGTCATATGTTGTAGGTTGTTTAATTTGAACTTTATCGCCAAATTCGTCTACCTTATCAACCATTGCACTTTGCAATTTAATATTGATATCAAAATCGAATAAGCATTCGCCTGCATCGGAAGCTATTGTAACTGGTAGGCTTGGTAAACCGCTTATCTCAAAGCCTAGTATTTTGCTTATGTCATAAGTTCCAGCACCTAGTGAGAATTTAATATTAAATGAGATATCCACGTCATCCAAAGCACGTTTTGCAAATGATTGAATCAATGCTTGTGCAAATACGTTTGTGTTACCGCCAGTCAAATCGTCAACGCTGATAAACGCACCATATTTTTCTGGGTGGTCTTTCATATCGTCATTAAATTCAGTCATATCAATTTTATTTGGAACGCCGAATTTAAATTTAACTACGCTTAAGCTTAAAGCAATTTCTTTGCCATCGTCAACACCACCAACATTTAAGGTAATGCCGTTTGTTATATCTAAAGTTATGTCAATATCGTCTGGCAAAGTAAATCCTAATTCAACACCTGCAAGGGCAAGGATTTTGTTTACCATAGCTGTTGTAACTTTAATTTGTAATTGTCTGCTTACTATCTCAGCATTGTCGTTTGTGAACATTGCGTATAAAATATCGCTTTCACTTGCAACTTTGCCGTTTCTAGAGCTGTTGCTTCTTGCACTGAAAGTGCTTGCAGTACTACTCTCTGGGAATAGTTCTGGAATTGCTATATCAAATTTATCTAGCTTGTCGATTTCTGACAAAATCAATTCTGACAAGTCTACACCTAGTGCAAAGCTTGGGATACCGATTTTAATCATATCGAACTGGCTCATATCAAAGTATAGCACGCCGTGAGTATTGCTTCTTTGAGCCTTTGCAGACTCTGGTATTGTATTATCTACATCAGCAAATCTATCGTCTAAATAGTATACATTTACTGACATATTTTCTTTAGGGAATATTGGGTTAGCTTTTTCGTTAATTATGCTAATTTTTGCTCTCGCAATTATAGTTTTTGTTCCATATATCGGTTTATTTCTATCTTCATTTCCGTCCGCATCTTTCTCATAACCGATAATGTTATCGTAGTCGGTAACTCTTTCCATTTGAGTTTGAACTTTTAGAGTTAAATTCAAATCAAATTTATTCTCAACGTGGATAGTCACGTCTGGTAGTCCTGTATCTGTACCGAATATTTTAGATATGTTGTAGTCGCCCTCGTCAAAGTGTAGAGTTGCGGCAAACTCCAAATCTAAGTCATTTATTGCATTATATATTAAATCTTTTACATTACTTATGTATTTCTTGCTTACTACTTGTTCAAGCAATGCATCTAATTCCAAATCTCTAAAATTAGGTATTGGTGCACCATCTTTGTCAACTAGTATGCCAGTAGTGTCATCTTTTTCACTAGTAGCATAAATAATGCTCTTTTCAAGGTATTCTCTGTGACCCCAACCATAACGTACATTATCCATTACTATTTGACCTTGTACGTCAAACAAATCTTTAAGTCTAATGTTGATACGAATGTCCTCAACACCAGTTTTGTTTACATTGATATCTAGTGAAATGTAACCAAAGTCAACATCACCATTGCCCAATGCTGGGATATTAAGTCCAAAGTTTTCGTGTAATGTTCTTACAAATACTTGATTTATTAATACTTGAATTACATTATCCTTATGTGTAATAGACTCTTCAAAACCAGTACTATATCTTAAGATATCAAGGATAGTTCCAAGAGCAGTACTGATATAAGATTCACCTTTACTATTGTGACCAATTGCAAATACAACTTGGCTCTTATCTGGCAACTCAATGCCATTATAGCTGTTTACCAAGCCAAATGTTTGGCTTGCTGTTTGACTATCTTTCTCTGGGAAGTATTGGTCAATTATTTTCTCAAGCTCACCAGTAAGCATATCAACAGCTTTGCTCAACCATTGAGTAACGTTTGCACCGCCAACACGAACATTACCAACATTAATGCTTAAATGTTCGCCACCTGGTATATTATCAAGGTTAACAAATATTTGTCTATCTCTTAAATATAAACCAAATAATGATTGTAATGTTTCAAGAGTGCCTGCCTCTTTATTCTTTCTGTAGTCGTCACCATCATACAACTCAAATAGTAACAAGCTTAAGTCTTGACCATTAACCTCTTTCAATCTTAAGTCTAAGTCAAGCTTAATTACAAAGTCAGTACTAACGGTAATTTCTAAATCACCGTTCTCTGGCAAAAACTCATAACCAGCAAACAAGTTTACTAGTTTTCCAATATCAAGTTTATTTACAGATAATTGAATCTCTGTATCAAAACGTAATTTCAATAAACCAAATGGCTTATAATTTTTAATCTTATCGCCGATAAAATCTTCATATTTACCAGACTCGAATGAAGCACTAGTAATCATCTCAAAGTATTCAGTTCTATCATCGTCATAGATATTTGAGTAAACGCCTAGCTTCAAGCCCTTATCCATATCCATATAGTAACCATCAAAGTCTGCCTCTACATAGACATCGATGTTAGGAAATTTCAAAGTCTTTAAGAAGTTATCAATTGATATTGCCTTCATTTCTGGCTCGCCATTTTCCAAAATCTTACCAGTTGGCCACATAAGTTTCATACCAAAGCCACCTAGAACACTATCAATACTTGTACCGCCTAATGCAGCGATAATTGTATTAATCAATTGGTCTGGGTTAAACTTAAGTGCGATATGACCTGAACCAGTGTCCATATCGTATGTAGTTAACTTATTGTCAATTTGGAAAATCAACATAGAAACAAGTTGAATCAAATCAGCAACACCAGTGTCTTCCATTTCAAGACCTGTGGCATCAATTATAGTCCCAACCAAAATGTCTGGGTCAGTAAATATTCCGATTTGGTCAATTTGCTCATATAACCATCTAAAATCAACATCCTCTAAGTAGAATGCTGTTTCGCCAATGCTCAAATAAAAACCGCCTTCTTTGAAGAAAATCTCAAAGTTGTTGCTCTTATCATCACTTTCAGTACCGTGTTCATCCTTACAAGCAATAAGACCAAGACCTAACTCAAGTCCGCCTGGGTCATTTTCGCTTTCCAATTTGAAATTGCCTTTCAAATAGAACTTATAGTACATAGTGACACGAACATTATCAACAATGACATTGGTTTCTATCATTGACTCAAAATTCATATTAGTGAATTCATCCTCAGCCCCCATTGCCTCTAGCATAACTAGCAACAAATCACCCGGACCAGGTGCTGTTGCATCTGCAGGTGGCACATCAGGAAGTAAGATGTCGGCACTTTTCTCCTTGCACGCAACTAAAGTAACAGCACAAACTGCTAGCAATAGCACGATTAACAAGCAAGCTATAAACCTCTTTTTTCCCATAATTCCTCCATAAATACGCACATTAAAGAGCGTACTAGTCTTTCAACTAAATAAATTATATATAGGCAACCTTAAACAAACCTTAACAGCTCCCTAAATTTACATATTCTTTACCTTAACTTTGCTTTTTGTACAATAGTTAGCCTATATCTTGCTACAAATTTTCGCTTCTAGCAATATGCTGACTAAAATTATAAATGCCCACATATATATACAACCGAATAAAAATTCTATGAATGTGATTGCAAAAATATGCCACAAATTTTGTCAAACAATGTCCAATTTTGGATAAATTTTAGCAAAAAATAATCCAAAATTTCACCCATTTTTGTATAAAAAATTGTGTCCTAAATCTCACCAATTTGTGCAAAAAAATTAGCTAAAAAAATTATAATTCGAATAGCTGATTTAACACATTAAACATTTGATTTGTGTAAAAAGGTACAAATTTTTGCTTTTTATATTGGTTAAAAAGAAGCAAAAACAATGAGAAAATAGTAATAAATCGCGGTTTAAAACAACATTTTTTACATAAATTTTACAATTAAATTTTCCATTTTAGTAGTTTTTGTGCTAAAAAGTTTTGTTACAATGAGTTTTGAGCATTTTTTTAATGAATAACTGAATATTTTTTGTTTACAAACAGCTTTAATAGTGGTATAATTATTACAATACTAAATGTTGGTTTAAAATTTATTTTGTCAAAATATCAGATATTTTGCAATAAATTCAAATAAGGTCGAGTATGTTTAAAATTACAGCAATTTTATTTTTGGTATTTAAGGCGATTTATAAAATCGTCTGTGCTGTTTTATATGTACTAGCCCACATTTTGGTATACTTTGGGCTTTGGATACCCGCAATTTATATGATAATTGCTGGTATTCTAATGTTAACTGGTGGTCTTGACATTACTACTATAAACGTTAATAGCATTATTTTCTATATAGGCTTAGCACTCACCTTAATTGGTAGCTTAATAATTACAATTAGACATTTAATAATCAAGCCAATTCGTCAAATGCTAGAAAGCGAACGTGCAAAGCGAGAACTTTGGGAACGTAAGGAAAATGAAAAAAAACAAAGACTATATGAAAAAAAGCCAATTAAGTACTTCAAAAAATATGAGGGTGGTATGCCACATAAAAGTCACCCTTACTATGACCCTAACATTGATAGAAAAGGTTTTATCCCACCAAAAGTATATCGTTCAAGTAAAAACCCTAGTATTATCATTCACG